>CAZBXJ010000024.1:0-8765 GCA_964495775.1 uncultured Thermoplasmatales archaeon
TCTTTTCCTTCTTTAGCAAGTTCATAAATTCTTTCTATATCCTTATAGCTAACATCCACTCCTCCCAATCCAGCAATAAAGCCATAAATTTCTCCATTTCCTTTCAATTCATTATAAACTATTCCTCCCAATCCAGGGGATATTGCCCTATCTATTACAATCATTTTATCATATCTAAGCTCTTCTTTTGGAAACGGACGAAAAACTCTAAGTCTTGCCAAACCAACTTTCTCTCCTCTTTGGCGGAGTTCATCTATGGCTACTTTTGCTTCCGACGCTATGGCAGACATTGCAACAATAACATAATCTGCATCCTCGCATTTATATTCCTCAACAAGCCCATAACTTCTTCCAAACTTTTTACCATATTCTTCATCTACTTCCTTTATGATTTTCTTTGCTTTCCTCATTGCTTCTTCCATCGAATATCTTATTTCCATATATGGTTCAGGAGGAACTATATTTCCATGAGTTATTGGATTTTCAACATCTAAAATCCAGCTTGGCTTAAATTCTGGCAAAAATTCATCAATTTCATTTTGACTGGGAACTTCAACGGGCATTGAAGTATGGCTTAAAACGAAACCATCGTAGCTTACCATTACTGGCAAAAAAACTTCCTCATTCTCTGCAATCCTGTATGCCTGTATAATGCTATCATAAACTTCTTGATTGCTTGATGCATAGAATTGAATCCATCCTGTATCGCGTTGAGCCATTGAATCATTCAAATCGCTCCATATGTTCCAGCCCGGCCCGATAGCCCTATTTACATTTACCATCACAATTGGCAACCTTGCCAGCCCCGCCCAATGAAGCATTTCATGCATCAAAAGCAAGCCATGGGAGGAGGTGGCTGTAAATGTTCTTACTCCTGTTGCTGCTGCTCCAATGCAAGCTGCCATTGCAGAATGCTCAGATTCAACCCTTATAAATTCTGCATCCAGCTCGCCTTTTTCAACATATTCTGCCAGTCTTTCAACAATTGTAGTTTGAGGAGTAATGGGGTAAGCTGCAATTACTTTTGGCTTAGCCATTTTAGCTGCTAAAGCAGCAATATGATTTGCTGTATCTATAACAATCATTTTTCCTCCCTCCTCATCTCTATGGCATTAACGGGGCATTCATTTGCGCATATTCCACATCCCTTACAATATTCATAATCTATTTCTGGATATTCATTTCTTGATATAGCCGCATCTGGACAGAAAATCCAGCATCTCCAGCATCTTATGCATTTTTCTTTGTTAAAAACTGGCCTAAAAACGCGCCATGTTCCGGTTTTTCCCATAGCTCCCTCAGTTGGATAAGAAATGGCTGTCTTCATAAAATCACCTTTTCATAAGCTTCTTCAGCAGCTTTTGCATTTTTCTCTCCATATTTCCCAAATCTCTCCATAATTGCTTCCTTTAAGGCTTCCAGTTTAACACCATCTAAAATTTTAACTAATGCTCCAGTCATTGGAGTATTTACAACAGGTATTCCTCCAACAAGAATTTCATTTTTTATGGCAATTGAAGTTGCATCCACTGTAGCAACTTCATAGGGCAGAGGAAAATCAGATGGCTTTTTATTTGTATTCAACAAAATCATTCCATTTTCTTTTAGTCCTTGAGTTATATCCACTGCATCCATTATGCCCGTATCTAAAACAACAACAATATCCGGCTCTCTTATTTGACTTCTTAAATAAATTTCCTCATCACTTATTCTTGCAAAAGCTTTAACAGGAGCGCCCCTTCTTTCTGCCCCAAAAAAAGGAAATGCCTGCACTCCTTTATTCCCACTTTTTAAGGCAGCAGAAGCAATGAGATTTGCAGCAGTAACAGCTCCTTGTCCTCCTCTTCCATAGAATATTATTTCCTTCAGCATTTGGTAATGAATGCAGAGATAAGTTAAAAATTTTTGGGGTTAATTTTCCATTACCTTAACTTCAATCTGCCATTCTTTAAGCGCCGAATATTTTACCTTCCTTGGAGGAGAGACAATAGAATATTTATTTTCTTTAATAAAGTCAAGCAAAGTAAGAAAAGCTTTCTTGGCATTATTATCAAAAAGAATGGAAGCTGTGTTAAATCCAACTATTGTTTTTCTGTAAGTATCCTTTTTTTCGTTAAAATAGCATAAATCTCTTCTCCCTTTGGAAAAAGGGGAGTCATAAAATATTGTTATCTCCTCCTCTTTTTTGCCGATATATGGTAGGGCATAAGTTTTGTACTTTGTCTTTTTAATGAATGGCAAAAATGAGAAAGATACTTTGTCTCCATCTTTAAGATTGTATTTATCCCTCAAATTTTCTTCAGCAATGATTTCAACAACATCTTCATAATTGCTTTTTTCTGGTAAGATTAGAAATGCTTTTTCTTTTTTGAACTTAATTGGAAAAGCCTTTACATTGCCATATTCTTTATCGCCAGAAAAACCCTTGATTTCTATTCCATTTGTTTTCTTTAAATCATTAACAACTTCCTTTTCCACCTTTAAGTTTAACGTTCCTGGGAATGGCTCTATTCCCAATTTTTCTTTAAATTGTTTTTTATATCCATCCAACAAAACATATTTTCTTCCCTCTCCCTTGCCAGAGGTCACTATTCCCATCATATTACATTTGTTCCTTTTAGTTTGCCAAAAATTTTCATCCCATATTCTGTAAGCTTGTAGCCATCCTTCTCCTCAATGAGTTTATGTGCCTTCAATTCTTCTGCAGCATTTTTAACAGCCTGTTCCATTAAATGGTGCTTTTTAGCTATTCTTTTTAAATTTCCTTCTCCAGAAGCAATTTCAATGAAGACTACCTTCCTTATTTTATTTGATATGATGAAACCTTCTTCCATTTTAACCCCATAAATAAAAGATTATCATTCATAAAGTTTTTTAAATTCATAAAGATGCTATACGAATGTTCAAAATTCCAAATGTGCTGGATGCTGATGCACTTCTTGATAAAGCTTTTGGTAGGGCAAAGAAGATAGCTGAAAGAGATAGAAAAGCGAGGGCTATAAATAAGGTATCTACAGTAAAAATGATTCTGAATAATACTTTGCAAAAATATGTAAAGGCTTTTCCAAGTTTTGATAAGTTGCATCGTTTCCATTATGAATTGCTTGATTTGCTGATTGGCATAGATAAATTGAAGAAATCGCTGGGGGCTATAGAATGGGCAAGAAAAAAAATAAATAGCATATGCTATCAAGGAATAAAAAAATTGAAAAAAGAGGATGAGAATTTTGCACCTATTGTTAAGGAAGTTTATGGGAGGATTTCTTCCATCATATATCAAATTAATCCTCACCTCAACTTTTTAGAAGAAAGCAGGCTTAAAATAAAGCAAATTCCAGCAATATCTACAGATTTGCCAACTGTTATAATAGCTGGCTATCCAAATGTTGGAAAATCTTCTTTACTTAAACTTTTATCTTCTGCAAAGCCAGAGATAGCATCTTATCCATTCACCACAAAAGGGCTTATAGTTGGTCATTTTTATGTTGAGCAAAATCATGGAAAGAAAAAAATTCAAGTTATAGAGGCGCCCGGCTTGCTGGACAGACCAAATGAAGAAAGAAATGAGATAGAAAGGCAGGGAATAATAGCTTTGAAATATCTGCCAGATTTGATAGTATTTATTATAGACGCCTCCCTGCACTGTGGATATGATTTGGAAAGTCAGTTTAATTTATTGGAAGAGATTAAAAAGGAATTTGGAGTAGATGTTATTGTTGTTGAAAATAAAGTAGATATAAGCAAAGGAAAAACGGAATATATGAAAATTTCATGCAAAACAGGAGAAGGAATAGAAGAATTGAAAGAAGAAATTAAAAAAAGATTATTCTGATTTTTCCTCCTCCGTCTTTTCTACTTCTTCCTCTTTCATTTCTTCTTCTTCCTTTGTTTCCTCAGCCTCCTCTATTTCCTCTTCTTCTGCAACTTCCTCTTCAGCTTCTTCTTCCATTTCTTTTTCTGTCTCTTCAATTTCCTCTTCTTCTTCCTTCTTAACTTCCACTTTTGGCACTTCCAGTAACTCTGATTTATGAACCTCTACTCTTTTAACTGGGTAAATTGGCTTAGCTAACTTGTAAGTCTGCTTGCCTATCTCACCATCAAGCATGAATTTTACAAAATCTTCAAGCGTATTATTCTGAGCCATTGTTTCTATAACCTCTTTCATAACAGCCCTTATAGCTCTTTTTTTGGAAGTTTGTATTCTTTTTGCTGTATATGCAGATGGCTTAACCCTAATTCTTTTTCCATCCTTTGTTGTTACATCAAAAACACCATCTATTTTTGATTTATGACGGCGAGCCATTCTTTTAACATAATCAGTTGTTGTGGAGTGACCAACAAAAACAGTATGAGCCTCCAAACCCTTAATATCAACAACCTTCAAAATAACTTTTAAATGAGCCTTAGCAAAATCACCTGTTAATTCTTGCAAAGAAACTTCAACTGTTCTGCCTAAAACTTTTTCTGGATCATCTGCTGGTGTTTCTCCTATTTTTTTCTTTCCGAACATGGAAGGAGCTATCAATGAATACCAAATCTTCTGTTTCTTTTTCTTGCCTCTCCTTTCTACCATCAACGCTGTAATAAATTTTATTATATAAATGAATTGGTTGTGCTATTATGCATATCCTCCTATTTTAAGCGTTGGATCGCCAAGCAAAATGAATTCCTGTATTGTCCACTCATCCCACACCTTACTTATATATTTTTCCTGAGCCATAACGAATACATTTCCCAAAATATCACTTTCCTTATAAGATTCAAAGAATTTATATGCTAAATATCCTGCTCCCCAGTGAGGACCATCCTCATATACTCCAGTAAAAGCTACTCTTGTTGCTCCTATGGTGGCGATGGCTCCTCCATATGGATGGCGGATAAAATACCAGGCGAAGCACGGAAAAGTGGCATTGAATTTGATGGGAATGCCATCGTTTCTTAAGTCGGAGGAATTAAAATCAAGTTTTGCTGTCAGACAAGCATCAAAGAAAATTATTGGCAATCTTTTTCCATTAAACAATCCAGCAATATAGGGGGTGTAATATCTTCCGACCCATTCCTCATCACTTCCATTTATTGCATGAGTCGCCCATCCATATGGAAATCCATGTCCGGAATAATAAAGAAAACCCGCCCCCATTTCCAAAGCCTTCTGAATTTCTATTGTATTTAAATTACCTAAGGAATACCAGATTTTGTAGGCATCAAAATCATTTAAAAGTTGAGCTACCAGCTCATTCATAAATTCTCCTTCTACAACACCCCAATTTGGGAAAGTATCTCCTCCAACAAGTATTAGTCTTTTAAACCATCTTTTCCCGTAGGCATTATTTTCATATTCAATAATTTTATTGACAACATGTTTTACAACTCTTTTATTTTCACAAGCCAATCTGCCAAGATAAACATCAGGATATAAATCTATTATATCCTCTTCCTTATCTATACCATCGTATCTTTCTCCATATATCCCATTATTATTTGTATCCCATGTTGAAAAAACAACCTTACCATTCTCATACCTATATATGTCGGCATAATACAAATCTGTAGGTAAAAATTCCTTGTGTATTTTTAAACCAGAGCGCCAAGCATACATTACATATCTCGTTGGCAATTTCTTTATATCTCCAACAAGCAGAACATATTTTATTCCCCATTGCTCAATGGCGTCTTTAATGAAATACTTTATTTTCTCTGCATCATCTCTTCCCTGTGTTTCAAAATACTTGCCTCCATACATGTCATCCAAGCTAACAATTATTGTCTTTATTCCATGGCTCTCTTTATGCTCCCTCAATGGTTGGAGGGGCTTGATAAATTCATTTGGACAAATTATGAGGAAATCGTAGGAATCTTTTTTTACAATTTTTTCTTCTCCTTCTTCAATTTTTACTTCAGCTTCAGTGTATAAATTCAAAAATAAAACTCTTTTTCCGTCTTTTATTCCAACCCCTATATGATAGGAAGGAATTTCTATTTTTAAATCTGGACCCTTTTCTATCCATTCTGGCTTAATTTCTATGCTTCCGTTTCCATAAACTTCTATTTTACTTTCCAATGGAAAAATATAACAGCCTTTTTCCATTAGCTCCTCTTTTCCCTCTTTTATATTTTGAATTTCAGTTCCTGAAATTGGAATAAGAAGTATGAACATTATCAGAAGTGCAGTCCATTTCATAAAAATAGACAATACAAAGGGATTATAAATTTTTGGAATATGAATATGAAGAATGAATTTCTCCACCAAAATTTGCACAATTTGCAAAATCTTTATATTACATTTTAATATATAGCGTGTGGAAAAATTAGAAAAATTGAAAAAAGAGAGAAATGCAATTATACTTGCTCATAATTACCAGCGCCCAGAAATACAAGATGTTGCAGATTTTGTTGGTGATTCTCTGGCTCTTGCTATGAAGGCAAAGGAAACAGATGCAGATGTAATTGTATTTTGTGGCGTGGATTTCATGGCAGAATCAGCTAAAATAATTAATCCAGATAAAATTGTTTTATTTCCTGATGCAACTGCAAAATGCCCCATGGCGGCGATGGTTGATGCTGAGGGCATTATTAAGCTTAAGGAGAAATATGGATATGATGTTGTTTCATATGTAAATACTTCTGCTGATGTAAAGGCAGTTAGCGATATTTGCTGTACATCTGCCAATGCAGTTAAAGTTGTTGAAAGCATGCCAAATGGAGTTATTTTTGTTCCAGATGAAAATCTGGGATTATATGTAAAGAGATTTGTTAAAGATAAAGATATAATTTTGTGGCCAGGCTTCTGTCCAACTCATTTGGGCATCACAAAAAAAGATGTTTTGGAGCTTAAGGAAAAGCATCCCAATGCAATAATTTTGGCTCATCCAGAATGTCATCCAGATGTTATAGATATAGCAGATAAAATTGCTTCTACGGAAGGAATGGTAAGATATGCTAAAGAAAGCGATGCTAAAGAATTTATAGTTGCAACAGAAAAAGGGCTTTGTTATAGAATGAAAAAAGAGATGCCAGATAAAGAATTTTATTCAATAGAAAATGCAGTTTGTCCAACAATGAAAAAAATAACTTTGGAAAAGGTAATAAGGAGTTTGGAAAAAATGGAGCCGGAAGTTAAGATTAGTGATGAAATAATTGAAAAAGCAAGGAAGCCATTGGAAAGAATGTTAAAGGTTGGAAGAAGCTCTTAATTTTTGGCAAATTGAGCAAAATTCCTTTCCATCAAAATTTCCTTTAACAAGTTTTTTTGCCATTTCATCTATTAATTTTTTAATTTCAGGATTTTTTTTCAGCGTTTTTCTTTCTTTTCCTCTAAAAGAGGTTAAGTAATGACTCACTGCTCCCTGTGTTATGCCTAAAATTTTCGAAATTTCTATTTGTTTAAGTCCATAATCTTTCGATAATTTTACAGCTATCTCTGCTCTTATAGCAGGAAGAATTTTATTTGCTATTTCTTCACAGGGAAATTTCATAAAAAAGAAAGATTTTTATGTTTTTAACTATTACGGTGTAATATGAGGGTTTATCTGGATCACGCAGCAACAACACCTGTAGATGAGGAAGTGCTGGAAGCGATGCAGGATTTTTTTAGCAAAAAATTTGGGAATGCCTCCAGCTTGCATTCTTGGGGAAGAGAAGCGAGGGAGGCGTTGGAAGAAAGCAGGGAAAAAGTTGCAAAATTAATAAATGCTGATGCCAATGAAATTATTTTTACTGGAAGTGGAACAGAAAGTGATAATCTGGCTATAAAAGGAATAGCATATAAGCATGGAAAGGGGCATATAATAACTAGCAGGATAGAGCATCCTGCTGTTCTTGAAACCTGTAAATATCTGGAAAAGAAGGGTTTTGATGTAACTTATTTGCCTGTAGATAAATATGGGCTTGTTGATCCAGAGAAAGTTGAAGAAGCAATAAGAGATGATACCATTCTAATAACAATAATGCATGCAAATAATGAAATTGGAACTATAGAGCCAATTGAAGAAATAGGGAAAATTGCAAAAAAACATGCAATTCCATTCCATACCGATGCTGTTCAAAGCGTAGGAAAAATTGATGTGGATGTAAAAAAATTGAATGTAGATTTACTTTCCATGTCTTCTCATAAAATTTATGGACCAAAAGGAGTTGGAGCTTTGTTTATTAAACATGGAATAAAAATTGAGCCAATTTTGCATGGAGGAGGACATGAATATGGATTGCGCTCCTCTACAGAAAATGTTGCGGGAATAGTTGGCTTTGCAAAAGCCTGTGAGTTAGCAAAGAAGAGATTGCATGAAGATGCAGAGAAAACGAGGAAGCTAAGAGATAAAATAATAAAAGAAGTGTTAAAAATCGAAGAGAGCTATCTGACCGGGCATCCAGAAAAAAGATTGCCAAATAATGCAAGCTTTTATTTTAAGGGAATTGAAGGAGAAAGCTTGGTTTTAATGCTTGATGCAAAGGGAATAGCAACATCTACTGGCTCTGCCTGCTCTTCCAAAAAGCTACAGGCATCTCATGTTTTGCTTGCTATAGGAGTGAAGCCCGAAGATGCCCATGGCTCATTAAGAGTTACTTTGGGCAGGGAAAATAATGAAGAAGAAATAGATTATTTCCTTGAAGTTTTGCCACAAGTGGTAAATGAGTTAAGAAAAATCTCTCCACTGTGGCACAAGAAGTAATGCATTCTGAAAATGCAAAATTAATTTAATATTTGCAATTTTGTCAGTATCTCCGCAAGTAAAAATTTAGGAAAAATTAAAGCCCTGGGCAATATT
>CAZBXJ010000025.1:0-8735 GCA_964495775.1 uncultured Thermoplasmatales archaeon
CAGAAAAAAAGGAAATGCTGTCTTTGATAGTTGAAAATGCAAATGAAGCAGTTGTAAGTGTGGATAGAAATGGCAGGATTATATACGTCAATAAAGCTACAGAAAAAATATTTGGATGGAAAGCTGAAGAATTAATAGGGAAATATTTCAGTATTTTTGCTATAGATAAGGAGGAGCAAAGGAGGCAATTTGAAGAAGCAATTAAAAAAGGAGGGCTTAGAATAGAAACTGTTCGTAAAGACAAATATGGAAATGAAGTGCCAGTATTGATGACTGTCCTCCCTTTTAAAGATGAAAATGGCAATCTATTATTTTCAACTGCAATATTAGTTGATATAAGAGAGCTTAAAGAATATGAAAGAAAGATAAAACATCTAAATGATGTATTAAAAGCAATAAGGAATATCAATCAGCTAATTACAAAAGAGAAAAATATTGAAAGAATTTTGAAAAGAGCTTGTGATATATTAGTTAAAGTCAGGAAATATGAAAGTGTTTGCATTGTGTATGAAGAAAAAATTTTTATGGCAGGAGATAAAAAGAAATGCAAAAAATTAATGGAATTCATAAATAAAAATAGAGATAAGATAGAAAAGGAAAGAGAGATTTTTGAAAAAATTAATGGAGGATATGTTTTTGGTATATATTTTTCCAATGAAATTTGCATCTCTCTTTATGTTCTCCACTCTGAGAAATTTGATAAAGAAGAAATGGATTTGTTAAGAGAAGTTTGCGAAGATATAGGATTTGCCATCCATTCTATTAAAATTCAAGAAAGTTTGGAGGAGGAGAAACAATTAATGAAAGCAATATTATCTGCTTCTCCAGTTGGTATTGGCTATACTATAAATCGTATTCTTGGGTGGGCAAATGATGCAATGTATGAAATGACAGGATATACACCAGAAGAAACGCTTGGAAAGAGTGCTAGAATTTTATATGAGAGTGATGAAGAATATGAAAGAGTGGGAAAAGAAATTGAAAAGGCTATTAGGAAAGGAAAAATTGCAGAGATAGAAACAAAATGGAAGAGAAAGGATGGAAGTGTTTTTGATTGCTATTTAAGGGTATATTCAATCAATCCAAAAAAACCAGATGAAGTTGTTGTAGTAGCAATGGATATTACGGAAAGAAAAAGGCTCATGAAATCATTGGAAGAAAGCGAAGAAAAATACAGGGTGTTGGCGGAGAATGCACCGGTGGGCGTTTTTATTGTTTATGGAAGAGAGATTATCTATCTAAATAAAAAGACTGAGGAGATGCTGGAAAGGGAGGAGAATGCAAAGCATTTATATGATATATGGAAAAAAACTGGCAGAATACCAATTGAGGCTTTCTTTGATATATGGAAGAAAAGGGAGAAGAGAGAGAAAGTTATTAGTATTTTTGAAAAAACTCTTGAGCATAAAGGCACACATACAATTGAACTTAAAACAGGAGGAGGAAGATATCTTTTGTTGCGGATTGCAAACATAAAGTATAGGGAAGATAAAGCTTTACTTGGTATAGTTGAAGATATTACTGAGTTAAGAGAGATGGAGAAAAAACTGAGGGAGAGTGAAGCCCGTTTTAGAAGTTTAGTTGAAAACGCTGATGATGCAATCTATATAATAAATCCAGAAGGATTTGAGTATATTAATCCAGCTTTTGAAAAATTAACAGGATATAGCAAGAAAAAAATTTTAAGTGAAGAATTTAACTTTTGGAAGCTCATTCATCCAGGTGACAGAAAGCTCATAGAAAAAAGAAAGGAGGCGAGGGAAAAAGGTAAGGAAATAAAAGGTAGATATGAGTTTAGAATAATTACAAAAGACGGAAGAATAAGATTTGTAGAAACTTCAACTGTTCCTTTAGGAAGAAAGAGGGTATTGGGTATTTTAAGGGACATAACTGAAAGGAAAAAAGCTGAGGAATTAGTTAGCAAATTGTCAGAGTTGCATTACATTATCGGAATGAGCATTAATAGGAGCAATACAATAAAAGAGCTATGCCACAATATTTTGAAGAATATAAAGGAGATTGTTGAAATTGATTATACAAATATTTTCGTTTATGATAGGGAAAAGCAAGTTTTAAAGCCCATCATCTATTATGGCTATCCTGAAGATTTTGTTGAAAGGGTAATGAAAGAATATAAGATTAGTGAAGATTCTCCTTGGGAAGCAGTAAAAACATTTCTTCAAAAGAAAGAAAGATATGTCAAAGATATAAAAAGATATAAACCTCTCTCATTCAATTGGGACATATATAAAAAATATGATGCTAAAGAACTTTATTCAATTCCTTTAATAACAGAGAATAAAGTATATGGAGTTTTGCAAGTTTTAAATACTTCAAAGAATCTTTTAACAGATGAAAAGAAAAAGTTGCTTAAAAGCATAGCGGAAGAGATTGCAGCAGGAATTGCAAAAATTGAAGCACAGGAAAGAATGAGAAGGGCTTTAGAGCAAGAAAGGGAATTTAAGCTTAAAACCGCACATTACTTTTTCAACCCCATAACCATAGCAAAGGGCTATCTTCAGCTTGCTATGGAAGAGGAGGATGGAAAGGATAAAATAATGAAAGCAATGGAAGCGATAAAAAGGGTGGAAAGGGTCATTAAAAATATAACACAGAGAGGAGAAATAACAGAATGAAAAGAAAAGAAATTGCATCTCTTTCTTTTGTAATTTTATTCAAAAAAGTTTTATTCTTATTGCCATTTATCTATGTGGATTTAACAAATTATGAAAAAAAGGTATTGTATGGTATTACAAAATTTCCAAATGATAATGATAGGAATATAGCTGAAAAATTTAAAATAAAGCAATCAACTGTTGCAGCAATAAGAAAAAGATTGAGGGAAGAAGGATATTATAGAGTTTTTTGTGTTCCCATGCTTCAAAATTTTGGAGCAGAGTTATTGGCAGTAATATATGCAAATTTTAATCCTGTAATACCTTTAGAAAAGAGAGTTGAAATAACTGAAGAAAAAATTGAGACAGCTGAGGAAATTTTTCTTTCTATTGGTGAGGAAGATAAAGGATTTTCAATGAGTTTTGCAAAAGATTATACGAGTATAGGAAACATAAATGACATAAGAACAACAACTTTTGGGAATTTGGGGCTAATTGAAAAAGAGTATCCAAAGGAAGTAATTTTTCCTTTTAAAATAAGCAAAGTTTATCGCTTCTTTAATTTTGCTCCCCTCATGGCAACTTTATTTGGATTTAATGATGATAGCATTGAAAAAGAGGATTTTTTTAAGCCAAAAAAACTGGAAATATCAAAAAGAGAAAAGAGGGTTTTTTGCAAAATAATTGAATATCCGGAATTGCCTTCCAAGGACATTGCAGAGATGCTTGGAATAACAAGACACACTGTTGGCAGGCTTAGAAAAAAATTTATGGAAAATGTTTATTTTAAAACAATTGTTGTTCCAGATTTTAAGATGCTTGATTTAAAAATTTTAGCCTTCTATCACGTTTATCTTAACCCCCACAACCCTCCAGATTTTGAAAAAGATGAATTGAAACAACTTTTATACAACGATGTTATTTTTTTGGCAACAAGAAAATTTGAATTCGTTGCAATTTCGATGCATAAAAATTATGAAAGCTACAAGCTATGCAAAACACAAATAATGCAGAAATTAAAGGAAAATGACTGGATAACTTTAAACCCAATGATAAGGACATATAGCCTCAATAAAGCTAAAATTATAAAGGACTTCACTTTTTTACCAATAACAAAAAAACTGCTAGCATGTTAGCGGGGGTAGCCAAGCGGTAACGGCGCAGGGCTTAGGACCCTGTGGCGAAGGCCTTCGTGGGTTCGAATCCCACCCCCCGCATATGAGATGCTATAGATGTGGACTACCAATAGAAAGTAAAGATGAGTTAGTTACTACCCTCTATTTCTTTTGGGTGAAGCCATTTCATAAAGAATGTTTTGCAAAAAGCTTAATGAGCATAAAATGGCTTTTCCTTCTTCATACTCCAATTAATAGCATATGGGGAAATATAGGAGTAATGTTAGCATTCGTTGCAGGGATGATTTTGTCTTATTTTGTATTAAGTTTTCTTGGCTTAATAATACAAGCTTATTTAATCGTTGCATTCATCCTTCTAGTTTTTAATTTTCATCCTTTGTTCATTAGACTTTATAGCTATTTCAAATTTGAAAAGTGTTTGGAGTAAATTACAATGATTTCCACATTTCTTCAAATTTTTTCTTTGCCAGCAAAATGTAATCATGGGGAGCAAAAATTTCCAGAGTTATTGTTCCGTCATAATGTCTTTTTAGCTCCTTTATTACTTCTTCCCATTTTATTTTTCCTATGCCAATGGGCAAATGTAAATCTTCTCTGCCAAAGTTATCATGTAAATGCACATGTCTAAGTCTGCTGTGCAATTTTCTTATAAATTTACAAACATCCCTTCCATGCAATGAAGCATGTCCTATGTCAAGATGAAAATAAAGCTTTGGCAGTGCTTGCAAAATTTTTGCTACATTTGTGTAGTTATCAAGTTCTCCTATGCCACTTTCATACATTAATTTTATTCCATATTTTTCTGCTTCCTCAATCAGCAAAGCCAAGCTCTCTATTTGCATTTCCAAACCTTCTTTTGCATTGAACAGGGGAGGAGGCCAATTTGCATGCACAGTAACATATTCTGCACCAAGCTTATTAAAAGCTTCAAAACATTTTTCTGCTTCTTTTATTGCTGTTTGACGAAGAGCTTTTATTGGGGAAGAAAATGGCAAATAGTAAGCAGTATGCCCAACTATATCCAATTCATATTCTTTTAATGCTTTTTTGATTTTGTTAAAATCAACAACATCATAATATGCTTTATCTGGTTCCATAAAAAAATCTATGAAATCAAAGTGCTCTCCAATCCATTTTATTTCTTCCACAACATCTTTTCTTGGATTATTTGGATATCCAATTTTCATAGGCTTAATATTGCAAAAGTTTATACTATTTTCTTCTCCAAAAGTAAAATTTAAGAAGAATGCTAGAGAAAAATCAATTTGCACGAAAAAATCATGGTGGGATAAAAACCAACTTATATATGGTGGAACAATTCTGAAAAGGAGTGTCCTAAAATCTAATCCATAGTATATTCCAAAACAATTTTTCCTCTGGTGTCCACTAATCTCCTTCTATTTCCGCATCCAAGAATTGTAAGATCTGCAAATCTTCCCTTCTCTTCCCATTCCTCTGCAAAATCTCTCATATATCTTATTGTTTATTCCTTTAAAAAACTTTGCTTTGAGCGAACAATTTTGCTCACTTAGAACAATCACCAAAAATAATTTTTTTTGCCCATTCCAGCTTCTTTTTCTTTATTTCTAAATTTTTCCCTTCTTTTTGCTTTGGCTTATCAAAGTCAAAACCAACCAGCTTTATTTTTCTTGCTTTAAAATGCTTTGCAATGCAATAGGCTCTATCTCCATCTGTAAATCCTCCAAAATTGTATATTCCATCAAATGGTTTTGATTGGGCTGTAAGCATAATTTTTCCTTTAAAGCAGGGAAGATATCTTTTCAATGCATCAATATTGTCTCCATGCGCATGTATTACAGCAATGCTTCCTTTTTCATTTGCCTTTATTATATCATCAACATCTCCATCCAAATCAGTTGTTATAATATCTGGCAAAATTTTGTTAGAAAGTAGAATTGTTGTAGCCTCATCTGCTGCAATAACAATGCCTTCTATTTCATTTAATTCTTTTTCCAAATTTTCTCCAGCTCCGCATATGCTAACTACTTTCCCACTAACCATTTTTCCCAAATCTTCCGGCTGTATATTGCTTCTTGCAATTTCAACAGCTATTCTGGCTGCTTCTTCATCTTTCTTCCTATCATATCCAAATTCTTGCAATATTTTTTCATAAATGGGTTTCCATTCTTCCCAGTTCATTCCCATTCTATGGTGGCAGGGGGCTTATTGGAAATATCATAAACCACTCTATTAACTTCTTTTATTTCATTTGTTATACGGGTTGCAATTCTTTCCAATAAATCATGAGGAAGTTTTGAATAGGAAGCTGTCATTGCATCAACACTATCAACACATCTTATAGCTACTGTATATCCATAAGCTCTTACATCTCCTCTAACCCCTACGCTTCTAACTGGCAATAAAACAGCAAAATATTGCCATGGTTTTTTTAAGCCTTTTTTACATGCCTCTTCAATTTCTTCCTCGACAATAGCACAAGCTTTTCTTACAATCTCTATTTTCTCCTCATCTACCTCGCCAATAACACGCACTGCCAAGCCTGGTCCCGGAAATGGTTGTCTTTCTGCAACTTCCAAGCCAAGATATCTAGCCACTTGCCTTACTTCATCTTTATATAAATCCCGCAATGGCTCAACAACTTTAAGCTTCATATCTGGCGGTAGTCCACCAACGTTATGGTGCGTTTTTATTGTATCTCTAAGCCCTCCTCCACTCTCAATCCAGTCTGGAGCTATTGTTCCCTGTATCAAATATTCCGCCTTTTTCTCTTTTGCTACTCTTTCAAAAACTCTCACAAATTTCTCCCCTATTATTTTTCTCTTCTTCTCTGGATCACTTACTCCTTTCAAAGCATTTAAAAACTCTTCCTTTGCATCAATATATACAAAATCCAAGTCCATTTTTTCAAATAAATTTTTTACAAATTCTCCTTCCCCCTCCCTCATCAAACCGGTATCAACATAAACTGCAGTCAAATTCTTTCCCAAAGCCATGCTTCCCAATTTAGCAGCTACAGTTGAATCTACTCCTCCAGATGCAGCAATAATTGCTCTTCCTTTAACTTCCTTTTTTAATTTTTCAACAACTTCCTTAACAAATTTTTCCGCATCAAACATATTTCTCCCTCATCTCCCGCCTGTATTCTTCCAGCTTTTTCCTCAGCTCCTCATTCTTCAAAGCCAAAATTTCCACCGCAAGCAAAGCAGCATTGTCTCCTCTGTCAAGCCCAACAGCAGCCACAGGAATTCCTGGAGGCATCTGAACAATTGAAAGAATTGCATCTAAATTTAGTTTTCCTGAAACAGGCACACCTATAACTGGTTTAGTAGTATAAGCTGCCAAACTACCCGGCAAAGCAGCAGATAAACCAGCTATTGCAATAAATACATCTGCATCTTTGCTAGCTATTTCCTTTATTTTTTCCGGTGTTCTGTGAGCGGAGGCATAATAAACTTCATATTCCACACCAAATTTCTCCAAAATATCCATAGCTTTTTTGCCCACTGCCTCATCACTTTTTGATGCCATTACAATTATTACTTTCATGTTCATGAAGTTTAATTATAAATAAAAGCTTGTCGATGATGATGATGTTTTATTTTGATCTTGCTCTATTCAATGCATCCAAAAGAATTAAATTTTTAAACGATGGTGTTTTAATTCTCATGAAAAAGTTAATTAATCCTATTAAAGAAAAAAATTCATAATTGTTTTTATCGCTGCTGTTTTATTTGTAGGCATAGTTTTAACAGTAATACATTTTCAAAGAAATGATATTATTAATGAATCTATTTATAAAGCAGTTCAATTTCTCCAAAATAACCAAAATGAAGATGGCTCTATAACATTAAATGATGATGAAACATTTAAGGTATGGGATACTGCTAACAGCTTGTTAGCTTTAAGAATTGGAAAAGGAAGTAAAGAAGCTATTGCAAGAGCAGAAAATTTTCTCCTCTCCGTTCAGAAAAGTGATGGAAGTTTCCCATTTGGTACACTCTCGAATACATCTTGTATGGAAACAACAGCTGTTGCGCTAATGGCATTAAAGAGTAAAGAAGCTAAGGAAAAGATTGTATCATATATCCTTAAGAATCAAAATCCATCTGGATTTTGGGAGATAGAATATAAATGGATCCCTCGTGAAGAGAGAAAATTTCCTTCTGTTACTGGCTTTGTATTATCTGCACTTGGTTACGCAGGGTATAAAAAAGATAATCATGTAGAGAAAGGTATAAAATATCTTCTCACGAGCCAGAAAAATGATGGGAGCTGGGGCTCTACATCAATGGCATATGACACGCCTCTTTATCCAATATATATTAATGTTATTGCCCTTCAAATATATAAAGAGTCAGGAACAGAAAAGGCAATTGAAAAGGCAATTAATTTTACTAAAAAAAATAAAAAAGCAGGTTTCTGGAATATTACAAATCTATCTACTCCTGATAACCCATCTCCTTATCTCATAACTGCGTTAGCACTAAATACTCTTTTAGAAGGGGGAGAAGATCCTACACAATCATATATCCAAAAAGCTGTTCAATGGCTAATACAACATCAAAGAAAGGATGGCTCTTGGTACGGTGGGTATTTTGTTACCTCTCACGGGAAAGTATATCAAGATATTTTTGCTACTTGCATGAGCATTCTCGCTCTGAAACGGTATCAACTTGCACTGCAAGGAGGAAAACCTCCATTTTTCATTTGAATTGAATTGTATTACCATTCGTAATATTTGTTTAATGCAATTTTTAAGGAAGGAAAAAATTTGACTCTTCAATGGAAATATAATGCAAATAAGCCAAATTTAACGATTTTAATCAATCAAACCTTGTCACATGGGCTTGCCAGCATATCCATCGTAAAGCTGTGGATGCTGATCATATAATTAAAATGAATACTTTAAAATCAAAAATAGTATCCTGCTGTTAGCAAAACAAAAACTATCCATATTCTTCATAAAATTCAATTATTTCATCTTCTGTTGGTATTTTGCATC
>CAZBXJ010000026.1:0-6080 GCA_964495775.1 uncultured Thermoplasmatales archaeon
TCCACAATTCTCTTTGCCTTTCCTTCACTCCTTGGCAATGTATTTGGCTTAACTATTTCAACAGGGATGCGCAAATTCAATATTGTATAAATTTCCTCCTCAATTTTCTTTGCCAAATCATCTAAGTTCCCATCCTTATATCTTTCCTCCGTTGGCTCAACCCTAACTATCAGTGTAGTCATTTCCTTTTCCTTTTTCTTCACAAGCTGATAGTTTCCACTGACCCCTTCAACTTTCATCATTGCTTCTTCAATCTGACTTGGAAAAACAATTACTCCCTTTACTTTCATCATATCATCACTCCTCCCTTTTATTCTGGTTTGTATAGGCAATGTCCTCCCGCAATCACAAGGTTCTTCCATATATCCCGCAATATCTTTTGTTCTGAAGCGAATTGCTGGAAATGCCTCTTTTGTCAAGGTTGTAAAAACCAGCTCTCCTTCCTCTCCTGCCTCCAACCTTTCTCCTGTCTTTGGATCAATAATCTCCGCCAAAAAATGATCCGCATTTATATGAAGCTTTTTTTCCTCACATTCTGTAACTACTCCCGGCCCAATAATTTCTGTTAGCCCATAATGTTCATGAGCAACAATTCCCCATGTTTCCTCTATTTTTTTCCTCATTTCATCGCTCCATGCTTCCGCTCCAAATAAGCCCAAACGAAGCTTAAAATCTTTATTTGGCTCATATCCCATTTGCTTTGCTACCTCTGCCATATACAAAGCATAAGAAGGAGTGCATGCTAAGGCTGTTGTTCCAAAATCTTTCATTATATTGATTTGCCTCTTTGTATTTCCAGAGCTTGTTGGAACAACCAAAGCCCCTATTTTCTGAGCCCCTTTTTCAAATCCATGAGCTCCAGTAAATAAACCATATCCATATGCATTCTGCAAAACATCTCCTCTCCTTAGCCCATTAGCCCATAAAGAACGAGCCATAACATCAGCCCACACTTCCAAATCATTTTTTGTATACACCGCCACAACTGGCTTTCCTGTTGTGCCTGAAGATGCATGCACTTCCACGCAATCTTCCAGCTCAACGCATAGCAAACCAAAAGGATAATAGTGGCGGAGTTCATCTTTTGTCAAGAATGGAATCTTTTTCAAATCATCTAAACTTTTTATATCATCTGGCTTAATTCCAGCAGAATCAAATTTTTTATGGTATATCTCATTATTTTCATAAGCATGCTTTATTACTTTTTTAAGTCTCTTTAACTGCAATTCCTTTAAATCCTTTAAAGGCATTGTTTCTATTTTTTCATCCCAGAATTTCATGCTGATAAATGAAAATGCAATATAAAAAATTTAAAGGAAAAATAAAAAAACAATGTTGCTATAGTAAGTAAATCCTCTCCTGCCAATAACGGCAGTATTTCATAAAGTAGCAACAATAGCATCATTTTTTCACATTGCTTTTTTATTCATACATGGTTTATCCACAACATTTTAAAAATTGAAAAATATTCAAAGCATGCCAAAGCTAAAATATGCCAAGCCGCATTACCTCAACTTGACGCAACAGCCATTGGGAGGAACTTCATTCAAAAACTGGTTTAGATTGTTGGCGGAGAATAAATTTAGAATAAACTGGCAATTTATACCGAGAGCAATATATGTTACTTTGCTTATCCTTTCTTTGACGCCTTTTAGAATAAAAGAAAAAAGAAAAATTGAAGAGAAATTAAAGGATGTAAAAATTGTTCCGCCTCTATTTATTGTGGGGCATTTTAGAAGTGGAACAACTTTCCTGCATTATTTAATGGGACAGGATAAAAGTTTGGCATATGTTTCAACTTTTGAAACAATGGCACCTTGGATACTTTTAAATGAAAAGCTCAGGAAGCTTGTTGAGGAAAGATTGCCGGAGAAGCGCCCAATGGACGATTTGGAAATGGAAGCTGGTCTGCCTTATGAGGAGGAATATGCAATAGCAAATCTATGCCCATATTCTTTTTATCATGGATGGTATTTTCCCAAAAGAATCTTTGATTATTTTAGGAAATATATTCTTTTTGAAGGAGTAAGTAACGAAGTAAAAGAGGAATGGAAATACTGGTATGAATATTTACTTAAAAAAATTACATTAAAACACGATGGAAAGAGAATTTTGTTAAAGAGTCCAGTTAATACCGGAAGGATAAAATTGCTTTTGGAGACATTTCCAGATGCAAAATTCATTCATCTTTATAGAAATCCATACAAAGTTTATCTTTCAACTTGGCGACTTTATGAAAAAATATTACCAATATTTTCATTTCAGCATGTTGAAAAAGAAAAAATAGACAAATTAATAATAGAATTTTATAAGGAAGTTTATAAAAGATACTTTAAGGAGAGAGAGCTTATACCAGAAGGAAATTTAGTAGAGATAAGTTATGAAGAATTTGTTAAAGAGCCATTGAAAAAATTGAAATGGATTTATGAAGAGCTTGGTTTGGAAGGATTTGAAAAAGCAAAACCATATTTTGAAAAATATATTGAAAAGCACAAGAATTACAGGCCTCATAGCTACCTAATAACAAATAAAATTAGGGAAAAAATATACAGGGAATGGAGATTTGCTTTTGAAAAACTGGGCTATGAAAAATAGTTATCCAAATGGCAAATGAAAAAGAATTAAGTACATCTGGATTAAACACTAGAATTTGCAAACGAAGTGCTCTTATTTTGGAGATAAATAACACAACTATAAAAAAGAAAAAACTGGTTTTTCATAAATATTTAAAAATGGTGGATATTTCTCCATAACATGGAAAAAATAAAATTTCCAGAGCCAGATGATATTTTAAAAGAAAAATCATCAATTAAAAAGTATCTTAAATATCTCTTTTTTTTTGGACCTGGTGCAGTCATTGCTTCTGTTACTGTTGGGCAAGGGCAATTAATCCTTGGCCCACAAATAGGGGCAATTGTTGGCTATAAATTACTTTGGCTCATTACAGTAAGTGCTGGTTCATACTTCTTAGCTTATTTATCTGCCCGCTTTATTTTACTCTCCGGCATAAGCATGGTTGATTTATTTGCTGTGAAAACTAAAAAAGGTTTTTTAAATTGGATCTTTATAATTATAATTCTCATTTTCGTCCCTATGTTTGCGGCATCAATTATAACAACATTAGGGAAGACATTACAATGGATTCTTGGCATAGGTCATTATCTTTTTTGGGGCATTTTATTTGGCATTTTAGCAGCTTTGTTGGTTGTATTGGGAAGATATAGAGTTGTTGAATACACACAAGCATTTTTTGTTGCGGTTCTTGCTATAGGGGCAATAGTATCTGTAATAATGATAAAGCCGAATTTGTTGGATATAATACCAAATTTCTTTAAAATTGGCTACACTCCAAAACAATATCCTCAGTGGGTTTTAGATTATTTTGAAAGTATTGGTGAGAACCCCAAGCCTATTCCATTAATCATGCTAGGATATATTGGCACACTTACAGTAACAATAGTAACTTTTGTTAGTTATACTGGATGGGTAAAAATAAAAAGGTGGGGAATTTTTAAAGATAAGAATAATCCCGAAGAATTTTCAAGAAATTTATTTAACATTTTTAAGAAGGAAGGAAGAATAAATTATTTGCCTAAAAGTAAAGAAGAGATAAAAAAAGCGAAATTACTTTTAAAGCCAATTGCAGTTGACATAACTCTTGCATTTATAATTGTTGCGGTTGTTTCCTCTGCTTATATGATAGCGGGAGCAAATTTATTACCCCAAATAAAAAAATTACCTACAGACTATCACCTAATAGAAGAGCAAGCAATCATATTTTCAAATATAGCTTCTTGGCTTAAGCCATTGTATCAGGTTAGCGTTTTCTTCGCTTTATTTGGCACAGTATATGCTGGATTTGAAGCAGTTTCAAGAATGCTTTATGAAACTATGGCTGCAGTTAGCAAAAAAATTGAGAAGATACCATACAATAGCTTTACTATATATCTTCTCATCTATGTTTTATCTACTGGCATACCACTTGCTATATTGGGTGCAATGGGTATTTCTATTATTTTGATGCTTAGTATTACTTTACTATTCATAGGAGTAATTGGAGTAATTATTTATGGAATGGGAGCTTTGTATTTGAGCCAAAAAGTATTACCAAAAGAATATAGGCTAGGTATTGCTGGCTTGATAGCAGGAATAATTTCAATTATTTTGCTCATAATTCCTCTATTGATGCTATGAAATGCTTTGCTTTTGACTTTGATGGTGTACTTGTAGATAGCTATTCATGCTTGCCATCTGTTTATAAAAAATTGGCAGAATATTTTGAAATAGAGGATGATGAATTTATAGAGGAGGCTATTAAGTTAGAAGACAAATATGATGCAATGGAAGTTTTTGATAGAAGAATATGGTGGGAAAGTTTCTTCAAAAAATATGGAATTTTGGATATAGAAAGGGCATTACAAATTTACTGGGATGAGAGAATAAAAGAGAGCAGGATAATGAAAAATTGTGTAGGAATGTTGAAATGGCTTAAAAGAGGAAATATTTTGGCTATAGTGGCTGGAAATGATGGTATAAAAAGTATGAAAAAGAGGAGAATAGAAAAAAGTGGATTAGCAGGATTTTTTGATGAAATTTTAATTGTTAATGAGGAGATAAATAGCAAATTAGATGGAATTCTTTATCTAATGGAAAAATATGGACTGAATGAAAAAGAAATAATTTTTATTGATGATAAACCAATGTCAATAAACCAAGTGAAAAATAGACTAAAAAATGTTATTGCGGTAAAAATGGAATTCCAGAGTATATTGAAAGAAGCATGGAAAGGAGATTGTAAAGCTGATTATAAGATAAAGAGTTTGATAGAGCTTAAAGACCTATTTTAAAAATCTTTCATCATCCTTTGATGTTGGGAGTTTATATATATTTTTTTCGAGCCATCCTATTTTGCAGTTCTTTCTTATATCAAATTGAGGAACATATGGTTTGATATCAAGAAGAGGGGTTCCATCTACAATATCGACATCTTTAATGTGGAGTATGTTGTTTTCTCTTTTGATAAGACGAACTACTGACATACCTATTGGATTTGGTCTGGCAGGGGCTCTGGTTGCGAAGACACCATGTACATTCTCATCCATATACGGTTTTACTAGCAAGCTATAATGTTTAGATAAGTGGAAGTGATAAATCAAAATAATATGAGAAAATCCCTCCAAATCTTTCAATCCTTCTACATATTCTGGAAAGACCTCAATCATTCCTTTAACATTTTTAGCAACTACAGACTGTATAGGCACTCCTTTTGCCTCCTTAAATGGAGAATGAATAATTCCTATTGGTTTATATTTAATTTCCATATTGCTTATATGCCCTTCCACTTAAAGGATTTATGGAAGAAGAGCCTTTAACTTAACGAAATTTTTCGATAAAAATATGCACTCCATTAGTTTTGAATTTTAAAGTAAAAGAATTTAAAAATCTCAGTATTATTGCTATTAGCATTAAAAGCATTTGCGGGCGTGGTCTAGGGGTTATGACGCGAGCTTCCCAAGCTCGTTACCCGGGTTCGAATCCCGGCGCCCGCATTGTTCCATTAATGCTATACATACATGTGAAAATCTTCTTTTTCTTCCTTGAGAATTTCATTTACTATTTCTTCTGCAATATCTTTGCTTAATTTGTAAGTTTTTACAATAAAGCTAACAATTTCTTCTTTACTTTTACCTTTTTCGGCTTGCTGTAAAATTAACTCAGCTACATGTATGATCTGAGCTTCTTCATAAACATCTTCCAAATTCAATTTTTTAACAAATCATTCATTGCAAAAAGTGTTACAGTTAATGCATCGCTGAATTCTTCTCTATTCAATGAAACTAAATCTAAATCAGTTATAATTACAATTTCTTCATCTTCTCCAACTAAAGCATATTTTACCATTCTCTATTTGTTATTTAATAGAAGAAGATATCTGTATATTTTGAGCCTTTCATGGGAATCAAGAACAGCTGTTTCTACACCAGTTTTAATTTTTAAAGTTGCAAATCTTTTATCAACCTCAACCAAAACGCTATAGGGACGATATGGACTATTTGCCTTTATCAATTTTCTTCCATTTT
>CAZBXJ010000026.1:6180-8641 GCA_964495775.1 uncultured Thermoplasmatales archaeon
TTTCATAATTTCTTTATAAGATGGCATATTTCATTTCATGCTTAGGATACATGGTATAGGAGGATATGAAGAAGTTGGAAGGAACATGACTTGCATCGAAGTAGATGATGAAGCCCTCATTTTAGATATGGGCTTGTACATGGATAGATTTGTTGCTTTACAGGAAAAGAAAATTAGAATGAATAAAGAAATTTTATTGAACGAAGATGCAATACCAGATGATAATGTTATTAAGAGTATAAAGAAAAAAATAAAGGCTATTGTAATAAGTCATGCCCATTTAGACCATGTAGGGGCAGTTAAATGGATGGCATCCAGTTATGAATGTCCAGTTGTTACAACACCCTATACTGCCGAATACATAAAAAGAACAACAAAAATAAAAAATAAGATAGTAAGAGTAAATGTTAACTCAAGCTACAGAATCTCCAAAAAATTGGAAATTGAATTTATAAATGTGACACATTCTATCCCTCAATCTACAATGATTAAAATTTCAACACCATATGGAAATATTTTATATGGATTGGATTATAAAAATGATAATCATCCTGTGCTTGGAAGAAAAACAAATATTGGAAGGCTAAGAAAACTTGATGATGTTATTCTTTTAATTGCAGATTCAACAAATGCAGATGTTGAGGGAAAAACATTTTCAGAATCAATAGCAAAGGAAATGCTCAAGGATATATTATTTAGTTTAGAAATGGGAGAAAATGGACTCTTTTTAACGACCTTTTCATCTCATATTGCAAGGCAGAAAACAATGCTTAAGCTAATTAAGGATCTTGGAAGGGAAGCAGTTTTTATTGGAAGATCTCTATATGAGTATATTGAATCTGCGGAGAAATTAAAGCTCGTTGATTTTTCAAGTCATGCAAAACTTATAAAAAATGCAAGAGATGCTGAAAAATTACTAAATGAAATGAACAAGAAAAAGAATGAATATGCATTTATTGTAACAGGAGGAATGGGGGAAAAAGATGCCATTCTTTCTCAGATTGCAAATGATGAGCTGGCATTAAAAATCTCTCCACAAGATATCGTTATATTTTCCAGCGCCGTTATTCCCACACCTACTATACAGGCAAATAGAAAAATTTTGGAGCAGAAGTTGCACAGGAAAAAAGCTAGAATATTCAAAGATGTGCATGTTTCTGGGCATGGCTCCAGAGAAGATTTGAGAGATTTAATAAAAATTGTGAATCCACAGCACATTTTGGCTGCGCATGGTGACATGAATAAATGCGCTTCGTTGGCGACTTTAGCAAATGAAATGGGATATGTTTTGGGGAAAGATGTGCATTTAATGCAAAATGGACAGACTTTGAAAATTTAGTGCTTTTGCAAAATTATGCCTGTTATAATTAAAATCAAGCCAGCTAATGTTGAGATGTATATTTCTTCGCCAACTATAAAATGAATCAATAATAGGGATATAAAGGGGGAAAGATAAATTAAATTTCCTACTTGGGCAGTTGTATTTGCATACTGTAAGGCTTTGAGCCATATGAAAAATGTGATTCCCATTTCAAATGTTCCAATATAAATGCAACCTAAAAGTCCTTTAAAATTAAATTTTAAATGAGGGAATGAAAAAGCAAAAATAAATGCAAAGCCAAAAAGGAAATTAGTGAGCAGTTTTATTGCATCATCTCTTTTATCTTTCATATTTAAAATCCAGAATGAAGCCCATAAAATTGTTGTAGATAAGGCAATGAGTGAGCCAGTAATATTTGTTATTCTAAAGCCTAAAACATCTCCTCTTGTAATTATGATTACAACACCAA
Source organism: uncultured Thermoplasmatales archaeon (assembly GCA_964495775.1). Lineage (GTDB taxonomy): Archaea > Thermoplasmatota > E2 > UBA202 > JdFR-43 > JAPDJP01. The sequence goes on from CAZBXJ010000026.1 coordinate 7,971, forward strand.
AAAAGCTTAACAAAATGGCGAATAAATTTATTGCTTTAATTTTCTGTTTTAAAATAAATATGGAAAAGATAACGAGAACAATTGGCCATGTATAATTCAAAACCAAAGCTTCTTGTGCAGGAAGTATAGAATATGCTTTAAAAAGAGCCATGTAATAAAGGAAGGGATTAAGAATACCTATTATGGCAGATTTTGCCAAATCATTTTTTTCTTGTTTCCATATCATATGAAATTTTTTTGTCGCTATTGCAACACAAGTCAATACCACCATGGAAAAGAATGTTGAAAAAAATAGCATAGAAATGTAATCAATATGCCTTAAAGTAAGTTTAAATGCAGATGCAGCAGTAGCCCACATAAAAACAGCCAGCAAGCCATATGCATATGCTTTTTCCACAGTTACAATTGTTGCTTATTATTAAAACTTTAACAAAAGATAGGGGTAAAGTATTATCTGTGATGGATATTGTAAAAAAAAGCAAGACGAGATAATTTTGAATAATATTAAATATTCTGTTTTCCTAATAATTAATGATAAACATTGAAGAAAATTAAAAAAATAATAGAAGATGCAAAAGAAGTTATAAGGCAGAGACATAAGGCAGAGGTTATTGGTATATTTGGATCATTTGCGAGGGGAGAGGAAGGAAAGGAAAGCGATATTGACATAC
>CAZBXJ010000027.1:0-3120 GCA_964495775.1 uncultured Thermoplasmatales archaeon
AAGGAATGGGAAATTGGTTTAAGAAATGTTACCGATCTGTGTTTACTTTACAGAAGAGCATTATTTTTAAATGTTGCAATGATTCACCATAATGATTGATAAAGATAAATTTGATGAATGGTACAATGAAATCGTTGAGCTTGCTGACTTATGCGATAAAAGATATCCAATTAAAGGGATGAATATATGGAAACCTTATGGATGGAAAATAATGCAGAATATAGATGCCATCATAAGAGAAGAAATGGAGAAAACGGGACATAAAGAAGTTTATTTTCCTTTGCTAATTCCAGAAGGATTTTTTAAAAAAGAGGAGGAACATATAAGGGGTTTTTCTTCAGAGGTATACTGGGTGACGCATGCTGGAAAAAATGAGCTTGAAGAAAGATTGCTCCTTCGCCCTACATCTGAAACAGCTATGTATCCTATTTTCTCTCTTTGGATCAGGAGCCATGCAGACTTGCCATTAAAAATTTTCCAAATTGTGAATACTTTTAGATATGAAACAAAAATGACAAAGGCATTTATAAGGGTGAGAGAGATCCATTTTTTTGAAGCTCATACATGTCATACAGATTTTGAAGATGCTGAAAGACAGATAAAAGAAGATTTGGAGATTGCAAAGAGATTTTTTAGAAAGCTTTGCATTCCATTTATAATCAGCAAGCGCCCCGACTGGGATAAATTTGCTGGCGCATTTTATTCTATTGGTTTGGATGTTTTAATGCCTTCATTAAAAGCCTTACAGGTTGGCTCAATACATCAATATAAACAGAATTTCTCCAAACCCTTTGAAATAAAATATGAGGGAATAGACGGAAAACATTATTATTGCCACCAAACAACATATGGAATGTCGGAGAGAGTATTGGGAGCTATAGTTGGAATCCATGGAGATGAGAAGGGTATAAAACTCCCATCTTCTATCGCCCCCATTAAAGTTGTTATAATTCCCATTCTGTTTAAAGGATGGGAAGAAAAAATAATGGAGGAATGCAAGAAAGTGAAGGAGGAAATAGAAAAAATGGGCTTATCATGCCATATAGATGATAGAGATAAAACACCAGGAAATAAATTTTATGATTGGGAGTTAAAGGGAGTTCGATTGAGAGTGGAAATTGGTCCAAAAGATATTGAAAATAATGTTGTGAGCATTGCAACGAGAGACGGAATCAAAAAGAAAATTTCAAGAGATGAACTTGGAAAAATAAAGGATGAGCTTGCTGAATATGATGAAAGATTATACAGGAAAGCAGAAGAATTTTTAATTCAGCATATCCACGTTACAGAAAAACTGGAAAAGAAGGAAGGAATATTGGAAGTGCCATGGTGCGGAAAAGAGGAATGTGGGCTAAAAATAGAGGAAAAATTGGATATGAATAGCTTAGGAACTCCATTGCCAGAAAAGAAATGCGATAAAAATTGCCCAATTTGTGGAGAAAAAGCTATAACTTGGCTAAGATTGGCTAAAATTTATTAGATATTTTTTCAATTTTTTTATTGTTCCAGACGTTTTTATTGTTTTGTATCCTGCCCTATTTAAATATCCAATAACCTTTTCTTTATCAATGTGCCTGCATTTTACTATTCCATAATTGTCTTTTGAAAAAGCAAGCTTCACAAATTTTATTTTTTTAATGGCTTTAAAATTTTTATCAGGGGAAAAAAAGAGGATATATCGATGTCGTCCTACTTTATCTTTTACAACCATTATATTTCGCCAAATTCCTCCTGCAAATCTATAAATAATTCCCTAAGCAAATCTTCAAAAACGGTATTTCTGTATTCTCTTACGCCACTCTGCATTTGGGCTCTTGCAATGAATTCACCCCCCTCTCTCAATATTTCTATCCTACAAAGACTTTCCTCAACCATAGTTCCCACTGTATATATATTTCGTATTTAATTTTTTTGTATTGTCTCTGCTTAATTTTCCATTTGTGAAACTTTATATAAGATGGTTGCTATAATAAATGTGATGAGCGAACCCTTTCTGAGAGCTTTGCTCTATGATGAGGATCTTGAGTGCTGAAGCTCTTTCTTAAGTTTTTTAATTAAATTTACTGGTTCTGCATCAACGCCATTTCTCTCCGCCATATAAACGCTTGCTAAATCTCCTAAAAACAATGCATACATTGCTTTTGAAAAATCATCTTTTCCATGAGCATGAACCTCTATAACTTTCGCTTTTTTACTATAAATTTTTTTCATAAAATCAAATCTTATTTTTACCCTCTCATTTTCTACTCCTCTTAAAAAAATGCAAGTTACTCCCTCAACAATTCCTTCCCATGCTTCTATCTCATTGTGATTGCATTCTGGCAATGCAAAATCAAAGGCCATCATTTTTGAATTTTCATTAAATTGCTGTCTCCATCTTTTTGCTATGGAAGCCAATATTCCATATCCATATATTATTGGAAATCCTTTAATTTCATAAGCTATTTTTCTCGCCAGCTCCTCTATTTTGTTCCTCTCACTCTTCAACAAATATAAAGCCTCTTCACAATTTATGCTAACAATTCCATTTCTCCTGAGAAGATTTATTAGAGGAAATAAAAGATATGCTATTGCCGCCCTTGGCTGCATGCCCGAAGGAATTAAAATTTTATTTTCTGCTTCATCTGCCAGCATTCCATTTGAGGTGATTGCAATTGTTTTGCAATTTCTTTTTAAAGCTTCTTTAAAGCAGGCAAGCGTTTCCTCTGTGTTTCCACTATAACTAATCGCAATAAAAAGAGTGTCTTTTCCAATATAAGGAGGCAAATAATAGTCTCTAATTATAAAAAATGGCAATTTCGAAAAATGTTGGACTATATCCCCAGATATGGCAGAGCCTCCCATAGCAGATACAGCAACATTTTTTATTCCTTCAAAAACAAAATCAGTTTTTATTTTCAGAGCTTCTTCAATTTGTTCGGGAAGTCTTTTAACCACATCGAGCATGAAATAAAGTTATGAGGAATATAAAATATTGTTGTTTTTACCAAAGTTGGCAAAAATCTTGCTTATCCAAAAGCAATTTTTCTAGATAATATGGGGCTTATGATGAGTAATGTGGAAATGATGAATATGCTACCATATTCATATGGATTAAGTGAAGAAGGTTGCACAATATAT
>CAZBXJ010000027.1:3220-5676 GCA_964495775.1 uncultured Thermoplasmatales archaeon
AACATAATGCAAGCTCTCTCTTTCAACTTTTCTTCCAAAAGGTTTTTAAATGGTGGAGAGGGCATTATGTTTATAAATGCAACATGTATTGAAAAATTGATAGAATGTTTGAGCTGGAAGATTTACCAGGTGTGGGACCTGCAATTGCTAGAAAACTTGAGGAAGCTGGTTATACTGATTTAATGGCTATTGCTGTTGCTTCTCCTGCTGAGCTTGCGGAGGTAGCGGATATTGGGGAAGGAACAGCTGCAAAAATAATTCAGGCAGCCCGCGAAAAAGCTGATGTTGGAGGGTTTGAAACAGGAGATGTTTTGTTGGAAAAATTGAAGGAAAGGAAACACTTAACCACTGGCTCAAAAGCGTTAGATGAATTGCTTGGGGGAGGTTTTGAAACGCAGGCTATAACAGAGTTATTTGGAGAGTTTGGTTCTGGGAAAACTCAGATTGCTCATCAGCTATGTGTGAATGTTCAGTTGCCAGAAGAGGAAGGTGGTTTGAATGGAGAAGCAATCTTTATAGATACTGAAAATACTTTCAGACCAGAAAGAATTCTTCAAATGGCTGAAGCTTTGGGATTAGATGGGAAAGAAGCTTTAAGGAAAATTCATGTAGCAAGCGCTTTCAATTCAAATCATCAAATGATGCTTGTTGAGAAGGCAATGGAAGTTGCTAAGGAATATCCCATAAAGCTTTTAGTTGTTGATTCTTTAACAGGACACTTTAGAGCAGAATACATAGGAAGAGGTGCATTGGCAGAGAGGCAACAAAAATTGAATAAGCACATGCATTCATTGCTCAAATTTGCTCGCGTTTACAATGCTGTAATTTGTGTTACAAATCAAGTGGCAGCACGCCCAGACGTTTTCTTTGGAGACCCTACCCAACCCATAGGGGGGCATATTGTTGCACATACAGCAATGTTCAGAATTTATTTGAGGAAATCAAAAGGAGGAAAAAGAATAGCCCGCCTTATTGATTCCCCTCATTTGCCTGAAGGTGAGGCTGTTTTTACTGTAAAGGAGGAAGGAATAAGAGATTAAATGAAACACATTGAATTAGCTCACGGAGCTGGCGGAAGGAAAATGGGAGAGCTTATAAAAGAGCATATTCTTAAAAATTTTAAAAATAAAGATGCGGAAGTGCCATTGGAAGCTTTAGATGACTCAGCTGTTATAGATGATATTGTTTTTACAACAGATAGCCACACTGTTCAACCAGTTTTCTTTCCTGGAGGAGATATAGGAAAACTTGCTGTTGCAGGAACAGTAAATGATATTGCTTGCTTGGGAGCCATGCCTATAGCAATGTCAGTTGCAATGGTAATAGAAGAAGGATTTTCAATGGAGGATTTGGATAAAATTTTGGAAAGCATGGCAAATGTTGCAGATGAAGCTGGTGTGGAGATAATTACAGGAGATACAAAGGTTGTAGAAAAAGGAGGAGTGAAAGATATTATTGTTACAACCTCAGCCATAGGAAAAGAAAGCAAATGGCTCAAAAGAAATTGGGAAGTGGCAGGAAGAAAAGGGAAATGGCTCCTTGATTCAATGTTAAAGCCTGGGGACAAAATAATAATAAATGGTTGCATAGCTGATCATGGCATTGCAATAATTTCAAAAAGAGAAGGATATGGATTTGAAGGAAGCGTTGTTTCAGATGTTGCTCCTTTGAATGGCTTGATGGAAGAAGCATTAAAAGAAGGAGGCGTAATTTCAGCAAAAGATGCTACAAGAGGAGGGATAGCAAATGCTCTAAATGAAATGGCAGAGAAATCAGATGTAGGCATAGTAATTTATGAAGATAATATACCAATAAATGATGCAACTCTTGCAGCATGCGAAATGCTTGGATTGGATCCACTAACAATAGGAAATGAGGGAAAAATGTTATTTGGAGTAACAGAAGAAAAGGCTGAAGATGTTTTAAAGGCAATAAGGAAACATAAATATGGGAAAAAAGCAGAAATTATTGGGGAAGTTATTGAGGGAAATAAAGTTATAATGGAAACAAGCGTAGGAGGAAAACGCATAATAGATGCCCCTATAGGAGATCCCATACCAAGAATATGCTAAGATATGCTAAGCCAATTACTTATACTTCTCTGGATTTTCCAAATAATCCACAATTATTTCATATTCTTTTTCTTCCATAAAATCTTTTATCCATTCTATGGCTTCTTTGAACTTTATTAATGAATGAAGTTTTATTCCATGCTGCTTTGCGATTTCTTCCGCTCCCTGTTGCCTGTCTATAACAACAGCAACATGCCTGCATTTTACATTGCATTTTCTTTTCTTTGCTTCGATTTCAAGCTGTTTTATTGCCAGGAGCTTGCTATCAAATTTTGTTACAATATCATCTACAGCAATAAATTCATCCCCTTCCTTAATCTCTCCCTCCACCAAAGAATGCTCTCCATATTCCTTGCTATACTTTTCCAAATCTTCTATGCTTTT
>CAZBXJ010000027.1:5776-8588 GCA_964495775.1 uncultured Thermoplasmatales archaeon
TCAAACTCCATCGCCTCCTTTGCAAATTTTTTCGCAGCTTCCTCTATGTCTTCGCTTTTATATATGGCTGAGCCTACAATAGCATAGCATGGATAACCCCGCAATATGGCAAATGCTTTTCTTATTTCCCCACCCTGTCTTCCTATGCCGGGCATGCAATATTTTGGCTCATTTATCAGGCTTGTAAGCAGAAGATGATATTTCTTTAAAGCCTCTTCCTTATTGCCAGGCAAAATAAAATATTCTACACCTTTTTTGGCAGCAATTTCATACATTCTACTTGGAGCATCATCAAGCAAAAACCCGCCATCCTCCGCCAGATAGGCTTCATGGGTCATTTCTCCGCCAACCATTGGAATCATTTCATGTCTAAATATGGCTTCAATAAATGCCTCTTCGCTTTTTCTTCCAGCCATTGGAAAAATTATTACGCCTTTAACATTCGCCTTTTTGCATGCCATAGCAAATTTTTCTGCTATATACGGTATATCTGTTCCCGCTTTCTGATGATCATATATTACAGGCAACTGAAAGTCTATTTCTCCCATAATATTTTTTAATCCATATTGTAAAGCAAGATTTGCTCCTATTTTATATCCAACAATGCCTTCTATTCCATAAGTTTTTTCAACTAACTCCTTTAACTTTTTCAAATTATCAACATCACAGGCTACAATGATTCCATGCTCTTTTTCAAACATAAAAAGAAATGTATTGCATGATTTTATTATTTTGGGAAGAAATTTAAAAAGAGGTTATCTTCAATATAACAAATTCATTATAATCATCATATTCTGCAAATCCGAATTTTTTGTAAAAGTTAAAAGCTGGTAGCTTTTTTGATGTAACAATAAATGCTTTCTTATTTAATTCATTAAGCCTTTTTATTGTAAATCCAAGCAACATTTTTCCATATCCTTTTCCTTGATGAGCTGATGAGACAAGCAGAAATTCAATGAATCCATTTTCCTTTCTTTTTAACCTTTCTGGAATCCATTCTATTTCCTTCCCTTCAAATTTATAAACCAAAGCAACCGTGCCAATAAGTTCTTCTCCTTCAATAAAATAAAATTCGTCAAATTCTTCCTCCATTCTTTTCTTTAGAAATGGCTTATAAATTTTTTCAAATGTGGCAAAATCATCCGGACTCGGCTTTTCTTTAATCCATTCCAACAAAGGATATGCTCCATTTGTTGCCTTATATATGCTGAAAACAAATTTTACCAAATCATCCAAATCATAATTTCCCTTTTTCAATTGCATTTTTACATATACAATCCCATTTTTCTGGCAGATTTTTTATACATTTTTCAATAATTTCAATTATTGTGCCTTTCTTTTTTTCTGTCATTCTTTTAATTTCTTCTACATCTAAACTTTTCTGCAAACCAGCTGCATAATTTGAAACCAAGCATATGGAGGCATAGCAAATTTCTTTTTCTCTTGCCAATATTGCTTCCGTCACCAAAGTCATGCCAACAACATCTGCAAAATTGCTCAGCATTTTTATCTCCGCTTTAGTTTCCAATCTCGGACCTTCTGTTGCAACATATATTCCCTCATTAATTTTCTCTTTTTTTCTTGCCTCCTCAACTAACACCTTTCTCACTACAGGGCAAAAAGGTATGCTCATATCTATATGGATGGCAACATCATCATAAAATGTTGTTTTTCTTTTTGTAAAATCAATAAAATCATTTGGAATAAAAATTGAACTAGGCTTAATTTCTTTTTTCATTGAACCAACAGTATTTATTGAAATGATCGCTTCTACGCCAGCATTTTTCATTGCTTCAATGTTAGCATGATAATTTACTGCATGAGCTGGCTTATGCTTCTTTCCATGTCTTGGAAGAAAGAAGACATCTTTTCCATACAATTTGAAATAAAAGAGGGTAACATTTCCATAAGAAGTTTCAATCTGCATTTCTTCTCCTTTCCATTTATAATAACCAGTTCCTCCTATTATTCCTATTTTCATTTTTTCACCAGAAATTTCTTCAAAACTTTAAATTCTTTGGTTTTATTGAGTGCATTTAACAACTTCCTAAATTTATCTAAATTATGATTTATTTCTTTTTCAAATTCATCTATATCATTGGATAATCCATATTTTTTAACAGGAATATCATTTATTTTTGATACCTTTAATACCCAATCTTCTAATTTTGGACAAATCACAACAACATAATTATTTCTTTTTTCATCATATAATAGTTTTAAATCGCTTCCTTCATCAACTTTTTTTATATTTATCATATACGAAGGTAGCACACTATTTGGATCTTCATCTACCACTCCTTTAGAATTAAAATTTTTTTGCAGTTTCTTACAAACTCTTGCCTTGCCTCCGCAATGAATAATTTTTCTTTTACTGATTCCCAAGGATCTTATCAACTCAAAGTCAGGTTTGCATTCAACATATATCATGTTATCCTTCCAGCAATTTTTCTATATTAAAGAACACATCTGCATCCATATCAAGAATAGCCTTCTTTTTTTCATCATTTAATTCCTTAACTTTTGTTTGATAATTTTCAAAATACGTTAAAAATACTGCAATGTCTTCTTTCGGGCTTTTTTCCAGTAGGGATAGAAGAAAATATGGGTTATGTGTTGATATAAAGTATTGATTTTTCTTCCTATCTAATGCTATTCTTTCTGCCAAAAATTTAGTATGATAAGGAAATGCATGTGCTTCTGGTTCTTCAAAGGCTATAATTGAATTTTCATTTGTCTCTATAGCTACAATATGAAATATTATGCGTTGCAATGTATCAGATAACAGCGAATATGGATAGGATATAATAAT
>CAZBXJ010000028.1:0-3315 GCA_964495775.1 uncultured Thermoplasmatales archaeon
ATAAAAAATTAAAAGAAAGAGGAGCAAAAACTATAGTAGGAGGACCGGCAGCATGGCAGTTCAAATACAAGCCAGATTTTATGGAAAAGTATGGAATAGATTGTGTTTTTGATGGCGAAGGCGAGATGGCTATAGAGCTTATAAAGAAAGCTATCGAAGGAGAAGAAATCCCTAAGTTTTATGAAATAAATGAAGCGCCACCATTGGAAGAAATTTCTGAAATAAAAAGAGCTTCAATAAATGGATTGGTTGAAATAGGGAGGGGCTGTCCTAGAAAATGTAAATTTTGTTCTGTAACTTTGCGCCCCTTGAGGTGGTATCCATTAGAAAAAATTGAGAAGGAAATAAAAGTAAATGTGAATGCTGGGGTAGAAGGCGGAATATTGCATGCTGAAGATGTTTTGCTTTACGGGCAAAGGGGAGTTGTGCCTAATGAAGAAAAACTGATAAAACTACATAAGATGGCGAAAAAGCATTATGAAAGTCTTGCATGGAGCCATGCTTCTTTTGCTGCAGTTGCAGCAAAGCCAAAATTGATTGAAAAACTGGCAGAGATAATATGCGATGAAAAGCAGGATTGGTGGGGGGCGGAAATGGGAATAGAAACTGGCTCACCAAGGCTTATGAAAAAAATAATGCCAGCAAAAGCAAAGCCATTTAAGCCGGAAGAATATCCAGACGTTGTTAGAGAAGCAGCTGGAATTTTAACAGATAATAATATGATTCCAGCATGCACCCTCATAGCAGGACTGCCAGAAGAGGAAGAGGAGGATGTTATAAAAACCATTGAGCTTATTGAAGATTTGAAAGATTTTAAAGCATTGATAGTCCCCCTATTTTTTGTCCCTATGGGAAAATTAAAAGATAGAGATTGGTTTAAAAAGGAAGAAATGAAAGAAATTCATAAAGAGCTTTTAATAAAATGTATGAAGCATGATATGATGTGGATTAAGAAGATAGCAAATGAATACTTTGGAAAGAAAAAGAAATTGTTATTCCTAAAGCCATTTTACATATTGTTTACAAAAATAGTTGAATGGCAGGCAAAGAAAAAGGGAATATTCAATTCCATGGATTGAATGCTGGATCTCCATATAGATTAAATTCATGCAAACAAACATATTTTTTGTCTAATGCTCTTGTTTCCTCTAGTCCCCAGTTCCATGTTATTGTTTCTTTAAAATCTCCAGAATAGTAAAGAGGAGGAGTCCACATGAAAGTTGAATTGGCATCTTTTGGCAAATACTTATTTTTTGCATTTCTTAATGCCATTCCTACTGTTGAATCATTTTGTAGCAAATCAAGGAAGAAATCCTCTGCCAGTAAAGCACCAAAATGCAAATCTGGATATTTTCCATATAGCCAAAGATTTTTTGTGGCATTTAAGTAGCCATATATTCCAAATCCTTTAAAGATTAAACCTGGTTCCAGATAGCCAGGATCCGCAGTATAGCGGGAAGCTGCAATAAATGCATTTACTCCAGCATGCAAATAAGCTTGACTTACGCAATTCTCTGGCAACAATCCCTCTATTTTGCCTACCAAACAACTTTCTATGAAAGCAACGCTCGGCTTAAAAGGCATGTTTACAACATGGCGAACATCAAAGCTTCCCTTTCCAGATAATCCTGTTTTCAATCCCAAGCCGAGTTGATCAAATTCAAGCATGTCTCCAGCTTCAAAAAGATAATAGGTGCCGTGATTGAAAGCAAATATGTAATTGCTATTTAGCTGGTATTCTCCTCCCTTTCTTTCCATGATGAGCCCCTCTCTTTGCGCCTCCAGGCGGTAGGCGGAGAAAACATTAAAGCCGTGTTTTTCAAAATCGTCGCAAAGGCGCATATTAATAAATTTGCTCTCTCCAGTTGGAAACTTTGTTGGCTCCTGCCTTACTGGGCCAAATCCTATTATGCTCTTCAACTTATTTGCGAGAGGAGAAATTATTGGAATGTATTGGAATTCAATTCCCGTTCCAGTCTGCACTGTTGCATTTCTTCTCCATTCTCCAAATTTTTCTATTATGTCATCATAAAATATTGTTCTCGCAATTAAAGCAGATAAATCTTCTGCATCCCAGCTCGTTAGCCTTCCAACAGCATTTTCCTGGAAAGGATAATATGTAAATGTATCATTCTCCATATCCTCCAAATTTATATCTATGTCTCCATAAATGAAATCACTTGCCACTCCCTGCCCACTTAAATAATCACTATCCGGATTGCAATAATAAAACATTGGAATCATTGTTGTATCTCCAACTATTGCAATATAAATTGGATTTTCCTTGTAATGATTCCATAATTCATATACATCGTTGGGCAAATCAGCTATCTCTGCCAGCAATTCATTTAGTTTATTATGGATTTTAAGCACATGCTCATTGCATTTTTCCACCAAAAATTCATTTTTTACTGGATAAACCACACCTCCTATACCAATACTTTCATTTCCAGCAAATGCAAAGCTTGTATTTGCAAAAACAATTCCCTTGTGATATGATGCAAGATAAGGAGCTAAGGAAGAAAGATTTTCCATAAGAGAGAAGTTACTCCTATCTATCTTCTCCACCTTTACTTTCATTTCATAGCTACCTTTCCTTTTAGCAATCCAAGTGCCAACTACCTCCACCTTATATTCGCCAGGCATGTCATATACACAAGTTTGAAAATTAAGCTTATCAACAACTATACTTCCATTTTTAACTACAGGTAAGCCAGCTGCAGTTGATGTATAAACGAAAGTAATGTTAGAAGGAGAAATAATATGTAAAAATAGCCTGTCTCCCCATTTATCAACATCTTCACTATCCAAATTTATAAGCTCAATTTTTATTCTTGCATAGCCATCATATGGAACATAAAATTTATGGATGCCTGTATAATTGAATCCAGATAAAAGAATATTCAATCCATGTAATGTGCTACCAGAATTTATTGTTCCTTTAAATTCATATTCCACACTTTCCAGAACTTCTGGCTTTGTTATGTCAAGAGGATTTGTCATAACAATATAATCAATGCTTCCGAATTTTTCCTTAACAAAATTCATAAGAAATTGCATTGCTTCTTCATTGCTATAAAATCTTATTACATTTCCATATCCTTTTATGTTTCCGCAAACATAAGTTGTTTTAACTCCAAGAATTTTAAGTGTTGCCAAAATTTGCTGTAAATCATTTGCAACAAAAACAGGTATTCCCTTATAACATGCTAAAGGAATCAATGATATAGCTATTTTATATCCTTCAAAATCATTTTTAACAATTATTGCCTCATTACTTTTCTTCCATATTTTCAATGCAATTTCATTGCTTAT
>CAZBXJ010000028.1:3415-8199 GCA_964495775.1 uncultured Thermoplasmatales archaeon
AGCAATGAATGATTCTTTTCCTTCATTTATCACTATTGGCAATAAAGCAAAACATATGAGCAAAACAATGAGCTTTTTCATGGAAATATATGAAAATGATTTAATAAATTTGGCGATGAGAAAAATGTTGAAATTAAATGAATTGGAAGTTTTTATAAACAAATTCTTTTCATGCAATAATAGCAAATGGCAATTTTTTCATTATTCAAGAACATCATGAAAAATAAATGAAAAAATAACTCCATTGATTATGTAGAAGCTTATCATTCATTCCACTCCATATTGCTTTTTTACTTCTTCCATGATGAGGCGGGAGGAATCGATGGCGCAATTCATTCCTACCCCTTTTGATGCAACGCAATCTCCAGCAATATATAAATCCTGAACAGGAGTCGCAACATTTGGCTTTATACAATCTATTGTTTTTGCCACTCCATCCAAATGCCATATTGAAGCATACACATCCCATTCTATTTTTTTATTTGGAAGTAATTTTTCCAAATTTTTATCTAAAATTTCAGCCAGCTCCTCCATCTTTTGCTTGCTTTTTGCTTCTTCAGGCGAGCAAATTGCATAGCTTTGAACAATATACTTTCCCTCAGGAGCCAAACCTGTCATCCAGTGCATTTTAAAATCTATCATTCCAACAACATCATTGCCTTCAAAATCAACATTCCTTTCTATAAATACAAATGATTTGTTTAATAGCTTTTTATCTAAATCATTTAAAGCATGATATGCTACCAAGCTTCCAGTTGGCTTTAAATTCTTTACATATTCCATCCAATCTTCTGGAAATTCTTCCTTGCTGGCGATACTAAAAATATGCTGGATTGGTAAGGTAGAAATTATTAAATCATATGTAATTTCTTCATTTCCTGCTTTTATCCCTTTTGCAATTCCATTTTCTATTATAATTTTATCAACTTTTTTCCCTAAGAAAATTTTTCCTCCATTTTTTTCCAGATATTTTGCAAGTTCTTCTGCAATTTTTCCTATTCCTCCATGAGGATAAACAACTGGCTTACCTCCAAGCAATTCACGCTGAGCCAAAAATGTTTCTCCAGCGGAAATTCTTGATAAATCATTTACAGTAGTTATAAGCCTTGGAAATAATTCAAGAACAAGTTTTAATTTTCCTTTTCCATATTTTTTAATCATTTCCTCCATAGAAATTTTCTTCATTTCTTCCATCTTCTCTCTGCTTGTTGTTAAAAGTTGCAATATACGGGGAAGCATTGCCATCTTATCCTTTGCTTTCAATATTGGATAATCTATTTTCTCTCCTATAAATCCTAAACGAGAGCCAACAAAATCAATTTTTATGCCAAGTTCCTTAAGCAATCTTATGCATGCCCCTCTTTTCCCTCCTCCAAGCAAATGAAAACCTAAATCTAAAGTATAGCCATTTAAGCCATCAAAATTCTCCTTCCTTATTATTTTCATCTCAAATTTTTTAATAATCTCTTCATAATGGCTTGCTTTACAGCTCAATGCCCTTCCTCCAACCAAATTTTCTTTTTCATATACATCAACATCCATTTTTTTGGCTAATAAGCAAGCTGTTGCCAATCCGCCTAAGCCGCCTCCTATTATGCATGCCCTCATTTTCACATCTCCGGCTGGAAGAGCTTTGCCCCAGTTAAAGGAGTGAATGCAATATACCATAGCAATGGCAATGCAACCAGGAAGAAAGAAATCATTCCAATCTTACTTATAAGCATTATTGGAACAATTGAATACCTTGCAAAAGCAGCAGATGCAATAAGCTTTCTTATTTGCTTCCTATCAAATTTTTTCAACCATAGCAACCTTATTTCAATTAGTATGACCAATGCAATTAAAAGGAAAAGCAGAACAATTTGCCATATGTAATAGCTTAAGCCATAAATAAATGGAATGAAAATTAAACAAGCTGAAGAAAGCCTTATAGCTAAGCCAAATGCCTTAAAATGCCACGGAATGAAGATTCTATTACCTTCTACTTTTACCCCTGCTGTTAAAGCTATATTTTTTACACCCATTATAAAATCATGGTCAGCATCTTTTATGCCTCCTTCTACGGCATTCATATGCAATGTTTGATTAAAAGTGAGCCAGAATATAATCCATGTAAGTAATGTTGGCTTAGCAAAAGCTAAAGCTCCAAAAAGAAAAACAAAAGCCATAGATAAAGCCACCATAAAGTCAGAGCCAGCAATTTTCTTTCCATATAAATTATAGATTGTACCAAGAATGCCTGCCAAAAAAAGAACAAAAATTGCAGAAAATTTTAAATCATCAAAGTTCTCGCCTTTCCACAAAATAAAAGCAAAAAGGAAAGTAAACAAAACGCAGAATATGCATATTGCAACCGCACTCTTTCTGCTTATAATTCCACTCACCAAAGGCTTTCCATGCAATTCCTTAACAAGCTTATCAAGTTCAACATCAGCATAATCATTCAAAACAAATCCAAAAATTGCACTGAAGCACCCTATGGCAAAAAGCAAAGCTAAATTATAAAAATCATAAATGCCAACAGAAATAGCCCCAAATACAGGCGGAATCGCCAAGCCCCCCAAGCCAGGCAAGCGCAGCAGTTTCATGTAAGCAGAAAATTTCTTCATTGAAACATGATAAAGAAACGATATATGAGATTTATGGAAATTTAATGATGGCTGTTGTAAATAAAAGATGCCATAACGCGCTGCTATACAAATTACTTAGCAATAAGCCAACAACAACCATTTTTTTCACTAATCATAGTTTGGACATAATTTATTAATGCATTACATATTCCTTATACTAATTGTTCGCAAAGAACAATTTTGTTCATCGGATGCAATAAATATCAATACCAACATTAATAAATGAGAAAAACAATATTGGTTCATGGACACTCCCGCCAGCATATTTGAGGAGGTGGAAGAAGACCTAAAATTCATCGCCACATCCGCTGTGAGAGCAAAAATGCTCATGAATTTGCTCGAAAAACCAAAAACATCGACGATACTGAAAGATGAACTTGGTGTCGGAGCATCAACAGTAATACATGCTGCAAGAGATCTGGAGAAGCATGGCTACCTTGTAGAAAAAGCAGATGGCTATCATTTAACAACGATAGGCAAAATAACAACATACAAGCTTATCGAGCTCATTAAAACCCTAAGAACACTCAGAAAAAGTCAGGAATTCTGGCTTACTCATGCCGTTGAAGGAGTTCCTGAGAAATTCCTTAGAGAAATGTATAAGCTCTGGAATCATGAAATCCTTAGAGCATCAGTAAGGAATGTATTCAAAACACTTTCAGTATATCTTGAACTTTCAAAGAAGGCGAAGAAATTCTGGGGGGTATCACCAATCTTTGTAAGTGCTTTCGTAACTCTAGTAAAAAAGCTGGCAGCAAGAAATGCAGAGGTTAAGCTAGTGCTTACAAAAGAAGTATTTGAAGAAGTGAAAAAATCTCATAAAGACGTGCTCCAGGAAGTAATGCCGAAAATCGAGATATGGATCATAGAAGAAGAGCCTAAGGTTGCTTTCACAGTCACAGATTCATTCCTCTCATTAGGACTGTTCGGCGAAGACGGCGTCTATGACCCAACCTATGACATCATAAGCAGGGACAAGGAGGCGATAGAATGGGGTAGAGAGCTATTCGAATATTACAAGAGTAGGGCAAGAAAAGTTACTATGGAAGATTTATAGCTCTCTCTATGGAATAATATCTGCTCTTTTATCAAGTCCCCTTAATGTCACATTAAGTGGCTTGGGGGTTGTTGTTTTTTCTTTTCATCTTTTTGGTTTGTCCCCGAATTTTTATTTGGTTGTAAGCTTCTGTTTAGTAACTTTTAGTGTTTATTCTTTGAATATTGTAACAGATTTGGAGGAAGATGCAATTAATAAGCCCAATTATAAAAAATTGGAAAATAAAAAAATGTTAATAGTTGCAATATCCGTTATTTCATATATAATGGCTTTATTAATTGGAGCAATTGTTAGCTTAAAAAGTATAATTATTCTTTTAATTCCGTTTATAGCTGGAATATTTTATAGTGTAAAGATAAAAGGCTTTCGTTTGAAAAATTTATTTATAGGAAAAAATTTAACAGTCTCTGTATCATGGGCTTTAGAAAGTTCTTTTTTGCCTTATGTTGTTAAATCGTCAGAAGTTGTTGTTTTTCTCTGCCTTTTCATTTTCATTAAAGGAATGATAAATACAATTCTTTTTGATATGAGAGATGTTAGAGGAGATGCAAAAGCCGGAATTGAAACAATACCAGTGAAATTGGGGAGGAGAAAGACATTCTTCCTTCTTCTGCTTCTAAACACTATGCTTATTCCTCTCATTATAATGTCAGGAAATATAGTGCAGAACTATATTCATCTTCTTTACTTAGTTGTACTCTATGGCTACATTTATATCATTTACTTTTATATTAGACCAAATCATAAATTACTTTATAGCATAGTTGTTGATGATGAATGGGTTTTATGGATGTTTTTGATAAGGTCATTATAAGGAAATGCTGAATTGGTGAATGGAAAAAAGAAAGCTAATCTGAAATATTTATTTTTATTCATGGTATCCTAATTAATGACTCCAATAAATTTAAAAGCAAATAAATAATTTAAACTAATGACTATAAAAAATTGCGTTTATATGCCCATTATTTTTCTGTTATTATTTTGCCTACATAATCCTACCCTATCTACAGATGAATCCCCATCAATTACTACTAAAGAATTTGGCACTGTCAAGAATTTGAAAATTTAAAAAATAAGAAATACCCCTCCTGATGGAG
>CAZBXJ010000029.1:0-4692 GCA_964495775.1 uncultured Thermoplasmatales archaeon
CCTTCACAAAATTTTTATACAATGTGTTTTTCCTTATCTAATGTTCTGTCCTAAATGCGGTTCTTTGCTTTATCCAAAGGGCAAAGAAATGATTTGCAAAAGATGTGGATTTAAAAAAGCAAAAGATGCTACTACTGAAAGAATAATTGTATCTAAAAGAAGAGATTTAGATTCTGCAATTATAGAAACAGATATGGAATTGTTGCCAAAAACAAATGTTGTTTGTCCAAAATGTGGGCATAATGAAGCTTATTGGGTTCTCCGCCAAACAAGAGCTGCTGATGAGCCTGAAACAAGAATATATACATGCACAAAATGCGGACATAGATGGAGAGAATATTAAGTAAGATATTTTAGATAATATAATGGGAATGAATAATGGTTATGATTGACTTTATTGCATATTTAAGATTGAAAAGAAAATATTTCTATTTAACTTTCTCCAAACCACTGTTTTTGGTAATAATTTATAAATAATCAAACATTTATACTTCAAGGTGGCTGTCATGTTAGATAAAAGAATAGGAATACTTGCAACTATTCTGTTGCTGTTTGTAATCTTTAACAATAGCAATGCGATAGAAGAAAAAAATGTTTATTTTTATATTGTTGAAGGAGAAAATGCCTTTGAATTCATTGCAGTTTGCAATGGCACCAACTACACATGGTACTTTGGAGATGGAAGCACTGGCTATGGAAAAATAGTTAATCATAGCTATGCAGATGGAACATACAATGTGAGGCTCATTGTGAAGGGTGATGGTGAGGAAATAGTAAATGAAACTGTTACATTTTCTACCTATAACACGCCTCCTTCCGCTGACTTCTATTATTCCCCAGAATATCCATATACACTTGAAACTGTTTATTTCTGGGACAATTCAACAGATCCTGACGGGTATATTATAAATTGGACATGGGACTTTGGAGATGGTAGCATTGGTTATGGAAAATTTGTTAGTCATGTATATGCTAAAGCAGGAAAATATAATGTGACTTTGATTGTTATAGACAATAGTTCCGAGGCATCTCATGTTACAAAGCAAATAATAGTTAGGAACAGATTGCCTATTGCCAATTTCAGATGGACAAGGGAAAACGAAACCCTTATGTTTTACGATATGAGCTATGATGAAGATGGCTACATTGTCAATTACACATGGTATTTTGGAGATGGAAGCATTAGTTATGAAAGAAACCCGTCTCATCAATATGCAAAGGAAGGCACCTATACAATAAAATTGGTTGTTAGAGATGATGATGGAGGAATTGGGGAGGTAACAAAAACAATAAGAAGCAATAATAAACTGCCAACTCCAGATTTTGTTTATACTCCTTCTCAACCAACAGATTTGGATAGTATAACATTTACAAGCGTAAGTTATGATGAAGATGGAAATATAATTAATCATACATGGTACTTTGGAGATGGAAGCATTAGTTATGAAGAAAATCCAACGCACAGATACGCTGATAACGGAATTTACACTGTAACTTTACTTGTTGTTGATGATGAATGGGCTTTTAACTACACACAAAAAGAGATAAAAGTTTTGAACGTCCCACCTGTTGCAAACTTTACATGGGAACCATTGCATCCTGTACCAGGAAGAAATGTTACATTTAATGCTTCATTAAGTTATGATTTAGACGGAAGCATTGTTCAATGGCTATGGGACTTTGGAGATGGATTTGTTGGTTATGGAAAAGTTGTTAAACATAAATATGCTTCTCATGGAGTATATAATATAACTCTGACAGTGTATGATAATGATGGTGCTAACTCATCTAAAACAATCAAAATCTTAATTGCAGATTTGTATGTTGATGATGATGTTTATGATCCCGCAAACAACACATGGAATAGAATACAGGATGCTATAGATAATGCAACAGATGGAGCATTTATATATGTAATGGAGGGATTTTATGAGGAAAATATAAATGTTGATAAAGAAGTAGAGTTGTATGGAGAGAAAGCTATAGTAAATGGAACATTTAATGTTGTAAAGAATGGAGTTGTAATTAGAAACTTTACAATCCAGCATGGAGATACAGGAATAATATTGGACTGCGAATCATCATTGATAAGAAATTGTACAATACTCACCAACATAGGCATCAAAATAAATGGAAATGAAAATACTTTGGAAAATTTAACTGTAAATGCAGGAAACACATCAATTCTTATCCTTGGGGATGATAATGTTATAGAAAATAGCCAAATCAATGGAATTTATGGATGCAAAATATACGGCAATGGAAATGAAATTATTAAAAACGGGATAGAAAGTATTCTATTTGGTATATATTTAAATGGATTGAATAATCTAATCTATACAAATGATTTCATAAATTGTCAATATGCTGTATATACCACTGCTTACAACATTTTTGAGAACAACACATTTAACTTCAATGGGTATGGAATAAAAGACGAAGGAGGCGCATACATCTTCAACAATGATTTCAAACACAATGATTATGGAGTCTATAGCGATGGAGGAGTAATTAAAAACTGTACATTTTTTGAAAATGATGTTGCTATAATAGAAAGAAATGCTATTGTTGATGGGATAGTTATATTAAATGGAAATATAGGTATAGAAGCAAAGAAAGGAATTATTTTAAATTCTGCAATAGGTAGCGAAATAGGAATAAATGCGAATGAAACGGTAATAAATGGTTGTTATATCAAAAATTGTGAAATTGGAATAAATGGTTCAGCAATTATCAATGATACCCAATTCAATGCCAATATATACGGTATTAAGGCAAATAATGCAACCATAACAAATTCTTCATTTTTCAACAATGAATATTCTGCAGAGCTTTCTTATTGTAAAATATACAATTCCATCTTCTCAGAAAATTCCCATGCTCTCATCCTTATGAATAAGAATGAAGTTGAAAATAATACTTTTTTAGATAATGAAAATGGAATTGAAGTGATGGGCAGAGATAATATAATATTTGGTAATTTCTTGCAGGAAAATAACATTGGAATAAAACTTGAAGGTTCATTTAATCTTGTCCAAGAAAATAACCTTTCTGCCAATATCTACGGCATGATAAATACTTTTGCTCCCCATAATGTAATAACTGATAATGAATTCTACAATAATAAATACAACATAGATATTGAAGGAAGCAAATTGGAACATTTTCTCATTACATTAGAGACTAATTGGATAAATGGAAGGGAAGTAATTTATTTAATAAATTCAACAGATGTTGAAATATCCGGAAATTATGGTTATATTGGGATAATAAATTGTCAGAATGTTACAATAGATGGAGAAGAAATAGATAGTAATGGAGAGGGATTATTGATTGTTTATAGCAAAGAAGTTTATATCGAAAATTGCACTTTAAATGAAAACATTCATGGAATATACATGTTGCATAGTAATTTTGTAGAATTGCTCAACATCTCCTTAATAAATAATGAATATGGATTTTCTGCAAAATCTTCAAAGAATATTACTGCTATAAATGTTTCAGCCAAACAAAATCAGAAAGGAGTAAATATTTTCAGTTTGGAGAAAAGTAAAGCATTCATTGATATGAAAAACTGCACATTCATGGATAACTTATTGAGCATAAATATTGAAAATGTTGAAAATGTTAGTATTGAAAATATAGAAGCTGATAGCTCAATTCGTGTTTATAATGCAGTGGTTTCATTGGAAAAAGGAATAATAAATGATGATTTGCAGGCAAACAAAGCATCCCTTATACTAAATAACATTTCCATTATGACAATAAATGCAACTTCTTCAGATATTTGGATAATGAAACTGATTTTCAATAACTCTTATACAGCTATAAAAGTGGATATGTCAAATCTCTCAATTAAAAATAGCATTTTTTCCTATAACAATTTTGCAATTTATGCTAAATCATCAACTATTGTGATAGATGAATCTGCCTTTGAAAGAAATAATCAAAGTTCGTTTGAAGGCTGTGAGATATATGTTAAAAATTCAACATTTACAAAAAACAATAAGGCTTTGGAAGTAAAGAATTCTTTTGGAGAAGTTTTACATTCGGTATTTTCAAATAATTCCTATTCTCTAATTATAAATGCCAGCTTGCAAATAATGAATGTAACGGTGCATGGAAATGACTATGGAATTTTGTTAATGGATGATAGCATTGTAAGCAATATAACATGCTACAACAATACTGTTGGCTTGCAGATTCTTGGAAATTATAATCAAATACAAAAAAGCTTATTCCATCATAACAGCAAAGGAGTAATAATAAATGGTAGTGGAAATAAAGTGGTGGATTGCTCCTTCTGGAGGAATCTTTATGGAATTATAGCTTATGGTTCAAATAATACTGTTTACCATAACAACTTTATAAACAATGCTGAAAATGCGAGAGATTATGGAAATAACACATGGTATGCAGACTATCCAACTGGTGGAAACTACTGGGATGACTATGCGGGAAATGATTTGTATAGCGGAGAAGGCCAGAATGAGAGTGGAAGCGATGGCATAGGAGATATACCATATGAATTTTATGGGAACATCGACAAATATCCCCTTATGGACTTCTGGAACCAGTCGGCACAGCCACCAAATAAACCTCCTGTTGCATTCTTCAAATTTTATCCACAATCTCCTTTCTCAAAAGAAAATGTTGTTTTCATAGAGATGTGTTATGATGAAAATGGAAAAT
>CAZBXJ010000029.1:4792-7799 GCA_964495775.1 uncultured Thermoplasmatales archaeon
TAAAAATCCAGTGCATAAATACAGCAAACCAGGAAAATACAATGTAACATTGACTGTTAAGGATGATGAGGGAGGAAAAGCAAACTATAGTTTAACTATAGAAGTTGGAGCAAAAGAAACACCAGCATTTGGTATATATGCAATTGTCCTTGCTATTGCAATGGTAGCCATATGGAGAAAAAGAACAATGAAAAATTTTAAGTAAGTATATATATTGGCAAATAATGTCCAAGACAATGTCCTCAAAAAAGCAAACTAGGAGGAAAAAAGCAAGGGATGATCTGAAGAAGAGAATTGAAGAATTGGAGGAAGCTTTGAGATACAATGAGGCCATGCTTGAAGAGGTTTATGAAATGCAAGAATCCATGTTTCCAATATTTGCAGATTTAGTTAAGTTAATAAGCAGACTTTATAAAGAAATGAAGATAGAAGATGAAGAACTAAAAGGATGTATCAATAGGCTTAAAGAAACTTTCATGGATGAAAATGAGAATTTGCTTAGAAAATATTTAAAGGATGATGACGATTTTACAGTCGCATACACGTAAATTAAAGGAGATTGCTAATAAAATTGTTGAAGAGATAGAGAAAGGAAATATAAGTAATAAAAAAGATTTATTGAAGTTAAAGAAAAAATTATCCTCATTGTATTCTTTGCCAAAAATACCTTCAGATGCAGAAATTTTGAGTTTGGTGGAAGAAGATAAAAAGGAAAGGGTAAAATGGATTTTGGGAAGGAAACCAGTTAGGACAATTTCTGGAGTTGCAATTATTGCTGTAATGACTTCCCCTTACCCATGTCCTCATGGAAGATGCATTCCTTGTCCAGGAGGTCCTCCGTATAGTCCACAAAGCTATACAGGCAGAGAACCCGCCTCATTAAGAGCAATGAGAAATAAATATGATCCTTTTTTGCAAGTAAAAGATAGGTTGAATCAGCTTGCTTTAATTGGGCATCCAACAGATAAAATAGATATGATTATAATGGGAGGAACATTTCCAGCTAGAGATTTTTTGTACCAAAAGTGGTTTGTTAAAAGATGCTATGATGCAATGAATGGAATAGATGCAAAAGATTTGGAGGAAGCAAAAAAATTAAACGAAAAGGCAAAGCATAGGTGTATTGGATTAACAATTGAAACCCGTCCAGATTGGTGTCAATTGCAGCATGTTGATTTGATGCTTGAATTAGGGGCAACCAGAGTAGAAATAGGAGCCCAAATACTGGATGATGAAGTGCTTTATGAAATGGGCAGAGGGCACACAGTTTATGATACAATAATGGCTACAAGAATTGCAAAAGATGCTGGATTAAAAGTTTGCTACCATATCATGCCTGGTTTGCCAGGAAGTAGCTTCGAAAAAGATTTGGAATCATTTAAAAGAATGTTTAGAGACGAAAGATTTCGTCCAGATATGCTTAAAATATATCCAACTCTTGTTGTCAAACCATCCTTATTGTATGAAAAGTGGAAGAAAGGAGAGTATGAACCATTAAAAGAAGAGGATGCTATAGAATTAATTGCAGAGATGAAAAAATATGTGCCAGAATGGGTAAGGATTCAGAGAGTTGAAAGAGACATTCCTTCATATATGATTGAAGAAGGAATTAAAAAGAGTAATTTAAGGGAAATGGTGCATAGAAGAATGGAAGAACTTGGCTATAAATGTAGATGCATTAGATGCAGGGAAGTTGGGCATAGATGGTATAAAGAGGGAAAAATGCCAAAAGATGTTGTAATAAAAAAAATTGAATATCTGGCCAGTAGTGGAAGAGAAATTTTTATATCGGCAGAAGATGAAAATGAAGATGTAATTATTGCATACTGTAGGCTTAGAATTCCATATAAGCCCCATAGGGAAGAAATGGAGGGGGCTGCTGTTGTAAGGGAGCTAAAAGTTCACGGTCCAATGGTTGAAATAGGTAAAAGATATGTGGATAAATGGCAACATAAGGGATATGGAAAAATATTAATGGAGGAGGCAGAAAATATTGCTATTAGGTTCAGAAAAGAAAGATTGCTTGTTTTAAGTGGTGTAGGAGCAAAAGAATATTACAGAAAAATTGGCTACACTGATTATGGAGCGTATATGGCAAAAGAGTTCAGCTAAATAGAGTTATATACGGTTTTATAAGATAAGATGCTGCAGCCAGAATGTAGAAGCCAGCTAAAGTTAGGTAAAATAATGCCCATAACTCATTGTTTTCCAAGCTGATGCGGGAAAAATCCATTTTAAATAGCTTATAAAGCATCCAGATTGTTGGTATACATAGCAAAAATAATGTTGCCATATTTGATGAAAGTAATCCAGTTTCTAAATAAACAGCGAGTAAGAAGAAGCTGAAAAATGATAGGAGGGCTATAATCAAAGCCATCTTTCTCAGCCCATGATATACAACAGGCGTTATTATACCAAATTTTTTATCCCCTTCCATATCATTAATATCCTTTGTATTTTGCCAAGCAAGCACCCATACTGCCATAATACTTCCCAAAAGCCATGGAGTAGAATCATAAATATTGCCAAAGACACTCCATGCTGCTGGTAGAGGAAGCAAACCCCTGGAAATAGCCAATGAGCCAGTATTTAACCATAATCTTTTCTTCAAACGGAATGGCTCAATATTGTAAAGGATACCAGACAGTATGAATATAACCATAAATGAGCCGTAATAAATATTTATAGCATATCCTACCATTATTGAAAAAATAGCGAAAAACCATGCCAATACTTGAGCCTTCTCAATACTAATTTCTCCACTTACTAATGGTCTGTAATCCTTTCCATTTGCTTTGTCTATTTCAACATCTTCAATTTGATTCATTATTTGTCCCGCTGCTTGGGCGGAAGCTAAGGCGAGGGAGGCAAACATGACTAAGCCAAAATGCTCCCAAAATAAATAGAGTTGATTATATGAAGCAAGTTGCAATATAATGCCAAATAGCACAGCTATGAAAGGGGCGATAAGAGTGAATGGTCTTACCAACATAAACCACGCTTTTAA
>CAZBXJ010000030.1:0-2475 GCA_964495775.1 uncultured Thermoplasmatales archaeon
CCAGCCTGTCCTATTGTTTTTCTTCCTCCGCCACCCCTGCCAAATTTATTTCCTATTTCTTTTGCAATTTTTGCACAGTCTATTGGCAAATCAGCAGAGCAGGCTATGGTGAGCAAGGCATTTTTTCCTTTTTTGCTGGCAGATATAACAACTGTTTTTTCCTTAGTAAGCTCTCTTATTGCTTGCGTTGTTAACTCATCTTCAACAATAATTTTTACTCCTTTATACTCCTCAGCTTTTTCCTTTCCCAATCTTTCCTGTAATCTTTCCACTTCTTTCCTTAATCTTTTCCTTTCCTCAATTAGTTTTTTAATAGCTTCTATAATTTTAGATGGCTCAGTAGCCAATAGACTGGAGGCTTCTTTAAGCAATTTTTCCTGCTTTTGTACATACTCCAAAGCTTTTTCTCCAGCACAAAATCTTATCCTCTCTACTCCATCCTGAACCCTTTCTACACCAATAATCTTAATAAATCCTATTTCAGCAGTATTATTTACATGTGTTCCTCCACATGCCTCCGCTTCCAAATCAGCAATATTAACAACTCTAATTACTCCTCCTTTAGGAGCTCCTCCCTGATAAAGCCTTAATCCATATTTCTTTTCTGCCTCATTTCTTTCCATAAATTTCTTTTCAACAGGCAGAGCTTTCCTTACCATTTCATTTGCAATCTTTTCAATTTCCATAGCTTCCTTTTCGTTTATCCTCTTATAATGAGTAACATCAAGCCTTGCCTCATTTTCATCTAAATAGCTACCAGCCTGCCATATATGGCTTCCTAAAACCTTTCGAGCAGAATAGTTTATAATGTGGGTTGCTGTATGATGGCGCATCATGGCATATCTGCGATGCCAATCTATTACACAATGAACCTTTCCTTCCTTCAACCCATTTTCCACATAATGAAGAATTGCATTCCCAGCTTTTTCCACTTTTTTAACTCTAATTTTTCTCCCATTTTGGATGAAATAGCCGGTATCGTATTTTTGTCCCCCTCCCTCTGGATAAAATATTGTTTTATCTAAAATAACAGCATTTCCTTCTTTATGAACAATTTTTGCATCAATTTCCTTTTTGTATTCATCTTCATAATAAACTTGCTTGGTTTCATAATCAAATTTTCTTTCCTCCTTCTTTTCTTCCTTCTTTGCCTTTAAATGCCTTTCCGCTACCTTTGATTCAAAATCAGGAGGAACTTCAATATCAACAATTTCCTTTACAATTTCCGGATGGATGCCATGTGAATCATAAAGCTCAATAAGCTTTTCTTCCGTTAATTCTCCTTTGCTAGCATATCTTTTTACCATTGCTCTTCCCTTTTCTAATGCATTGAAAAACTTCTCTGTTTCAATTTCAAGAATTTCTTTTATTCTACCTGCCTCTCTTTTCAATTCAGGAAAATCTTTTGCCAGATATTTTAAATGCTTCTCAACTATTGAATACAAATCATCCTCGCATTCAATTTTTTTCATGAAACGCAAAGCCCTCCTTATAATCAAGCGAGCTAAATAACCAGCTCCAGAATTAGAAGGAACAATTCCATCTCCAAGCATGAAAAGGAGACATCTTGTATGGTCGGCGATGGCATAAATGCTCTCCATATCCTCCTTTTTTGCTTTATTCCTTATCTCTTCAATTACATATGGGAAGATTGCATCATAAACCGTTTTATTTCCATTAACAAGCCATACAAGCCTTTCCAATCCATATCCTGTATCAACAATTTTCAAAGGCATTTCTGAATATCTTTCTCCTTTAACAACATATTCTCCATTCTCATCCAATTCCAGATTCATGAAAACAAGCGTAGCTATTTCCAATCCATGGCTGAGCACTTCCAAGCAGGCTCCAGCATTGCCTCCGCCTGCCCATTCCGCCTCCTTGTATGAAACATTTTCTATGCCTATTTCATTTAAAAATTCGTGGCAGTATTTTGCTGTTTCCTCAGTCCAGTAAATGAATTGGCTGTTGTTGAAAGCGTGATGTCCCATCATTTCAAAAAGAGTGAGATGACGACCACTTTTTCCAACTTCTTCCAAATCATTTAATCTTATGCTTGGCTGGGATATTACGAGAGGATTTGCAGGGGGAGGAACTTCACCACTTGTAACATGTGGCTGAAAATCTGCTATGGAAGCGATGGTTAAATAAATATCATCTCTCCATCTTGCAACAACAGGATATCTTTTTAGGCGAGTGTGGTTATGGCGTTCAAAAAATGAAAGAAATGCCTCCCTCATTTCATGCAAGTTCATTTTTTTACCAACAGGATTTCCTATGAAAGAGTAGCTAACGCAGGGAGCATCTCCACATAACTCCTGCCTTTCATCCTTAGTCCAGAAATAAGCTCCGCATTTCCTGCATTTTTTTCTTGTAAATCCTTCTTCCTTGAAGAAATTGAGTTGCAATGTTTTTTCCAGTTTAGGATGCATTGTTGTATATAAAGGCATCTATATATTATCTTTTGTTTTGATG
>CAZBXJ010000030.1:2575-7768 GCA_964495775.1 uncultured Thermoplasmatales archaeon
TTTGGATTTATAGGCAGTTCAAAAACATCTGCAAAATTTCTTGTTCCATCATAGTAAAAAATGTTTTTAATGTAGTTATCCATTCCATGAGTTAATTTTAAAGCTTCCTGCACTTGTATGCCTGCTATTATGCTTGTTGTATTAACATCTGCTGCAATTTTTGGCTCAAAAAATTTTATATCGCTTCCAGTACAACTAAATCTTAATTGCAAAATTTTTGAATGCGTGGCATTCATTCCGCATTCCAAACAACTTGTATGCGGGGGCAAAACAACCTGAACTTTTCCAACTTGGCCGTGAGTAGCGCCGTCTATGTAAGGAATCCCGTTATGATAGCAATGGGCATTTATATGGAGGCGAGCTTTAACATTGTCAACACATCCTAAAACTAAATCATGTTTTGTAATTATATCAAGCTTTTCTATTTCTTCCGTATAGTAATTTATGTTCAGCTTCCTGTCAAACATTTTCAATTTTTCCGCTATTACCTCCGCTTTATATCGCCCTCTTTCTGCATCCTCATCATTAAAGAAAATGCATCTGTTCAAATTGGATTTTACAATTTTATCCATATCAACAATGGTTATGTTTTTATAGCCATTTAATACCAAATTTTTACAAACCTCATTCCCCAAGGCGCCAGCCCCAACAACAAGAATTTTTGCCCTTGAAACCTTATTTAAATCAAACCATTCATATAGTCTGAGCCTGCTGTACCTATCCTCATCAATATTCCCAACCTTTATTTCCACAATATTAAACACATATGACAAGAAAAATTTTCTGTTTCTTTTATTTTTGATAGAAAGAAGCTGTTGTCTTCTAATGCATTAATAGTCTATGACAACTTCAGCAAACAATTATTTTTTATTATCTCTTACATTTAAATAGTTCTTCTCAATTTTTATTTCATGATTTCAAAGCCAAGAGGAACAAGAGATTTTACACCAGAAGAAATGAGGAAAAGAAGATGGCTAGAAAACAAAATGAGAAGAGTTTTTGAGTTATATGGTTATGAGGAAATTGCAACGCCAACAATAGAGCATCTGGAACTTTTTACAATAAAATCTGGAGAGGAGATAATTGAAGAAACCTATGCATTTGAAGATAAATCGGGAAGAAAACTGGCTTTGCGTCCTGAGCTTACTGCGCCGGTTATGAGATTTTATATAGAAAAATTTCAGATGGAACCAAAGCCAATAAAATTTTATTACTTTGCAAACTGTTTTAGGTATGATAGGCCTCAAAAAGGGAGATATAGGGAATTCTGGCAGTTTGGATGCGAGCTTATAGGAACAGATAAGCCAGAGGCAATAGCAGAACTTATAGCAATGGCGTATCATGTGCTTGAGGAAGCTGGACTTAGAAATATAATATTAAGAATAGGAAATCTTGACATTTTGAGGAAATTTCTGGATGAACTGGGAGCAAATGATGCCAGCATAATGAGGCTTATTGACAAAAAGGATTTTGATAGTTTAAAAGAAAAAATAGATAAATTTGAAAAATTCCAGGAATTCATTGAAAGAAAAAGCTTAGATGGACTGGAATATAAAGAAGTTGAGAGAATGGAGGAAATCCTTAAATTTTTGGATGAATTTTCCATTCCATATAATCTTGATTTATCAATTGCAAGAGGCTTGGATTACTACATTGGAATAGTTTTTGAAATCGACGCCCCAAAACTTGGGGCAGAGAAGCAAATTTGTGGAGGAGGAGAATATAATTTAATACCATTGCTTGGCGGGAAAGCAACACCAACATCAGGATTTGCAATTGGTTTTGATAGAGTGTTGCTTGCATTGGAAATGGAAGGAATTGAATTTAATGAGAAAGAAAAGCCAGTTTATATTGCCTATATGCAAGGAATGATAAAGGAAGCAATTAAAATTGCAAAAATGCTTAGAAAGAATGGAGTAAAAGTAGAAATGGATTTGATGAGAAGAAGCATTTCAAAATCATTGGACTATGCGAATAAAAAGGGAATTGAGAAGGTTATTATTGTTGCGCCAGATGAGTGGAATAGAGGAAATGTTATATTAAAAGATATGGAAAAAGGAAAGCAAAGAGAAGTAAATATTAAAAACATATTGAAGGAGCTTACTTAAGGAAGTATTTGGGTGCCGGCTTTTCCTTCCAGTGCTTCCCATGCTTTCTCTATAGAAGTAATTATTGCCCTTTTTCCGCCATTTCTAACAAAGTTGATGGAAGCCTCTACTTTCGGTCCCATTGAACCAGATGGAAAATGCCCTTCCTTGTAATATCTTCCCAGCTCATCAGCAGAAATTTCATGTATTGCTTCCTCATTTTCCTTTCCATAATTAAGGAAAACAAAATCCACATCGGTAAGGATGAGCAGAATATCCGCCATAATTTCATTTGCAAGCTTTTGAGAAGCTAAATCCTTATCTATTACAGCATCAACACCAATAAGGAATTCTCCTTTTTTTACAACAGGAATTCCGCCCCCTCCAGCGGCAATTACAACAATATCTTTTTCAGCCATTTTCTTTATTACTTCTGCTTCAATGATTGATATTGGCTTAGGAGAAGGAACTAAAATTCTCCAGCCATTTTCAACTTTTCCCATCGTATAATATTTCATCATTTTCTTTGCTTCCTCTTCTCCATATACTGGACCAATGGGTTTTGTTGGATTTTGAAAAGCTGGGTCATTTTCATCAACAAGAACTTGAGTAACAACAGTTACAACTTCCCTTTTTATTCCCTGCTTTTTAAATTCATTTAGCAGACATTGCTGAACAACATAACCAATTTGTCCTTGAGTCAAAGCTACAAGCACATGCAATGGCATTTGAGGCACTTCGGCCATGGAAAGTTTTTGCTGTAAAAGCAAGGCGCCAACCTGCGGACCATTTCCATGCGTGATGACAATATGCCATCCATTTTTTATCATATTAACAATTGATTTTGCTGTTTCCTGTGTTGCTTCAAACTGCTTGTCTATATCTGCTTTTCTATCCTTTCCTGTTAAGGCATTGCCTCCAAGAGCAACAACAGCTTTCATATTGGATAATAACCTTACAATATAAAAACTTCAGGGAAGATAAATTATCAAAAATGACGGAATGTATGCCGGATAAATGAAAAAATGGTTGCCACTGGCTATTTATGCATGGAAGATATGCTAACAACAACTAAAATATATATGGTACAAAGCCAGGATTTTTTCTATAAATGATGTAAACAATCCATCACTTTTTCATTATAAACAAATACTTAACTATATAAAGTCAGTAGGATAATAATAAAAAATGAAATTTAAAAGCAAAATAGAGCAATGGAAATACAAAGCAATAGAAATAAATTTTGCAAAACAGGTAGTTAACAAACTGAAGCGTAATAAACTTCTTAGGATAGTTTACAGAGAAATGGAAAAACTTATTGCCCAGAAGATGCTAGAAGAAATTAAAAAATACCCTGTTCCTCAACATCTTGCCATAATAATGGATGGCAATAGAAGATACGCATTACTACAAGGCATGTCTCCTTATAAGGGACATGAAATAGGAAAAGACAAGCTGGAGGAAGTTATAGAGTGGAGTCATGAAGTTGGTATAAAAGTTTTGACTGTATTTGCCTTTTCAACAGACAATTTTAAAAGAAGCAAGGAAGAAGTGGAGCATTTAATGAATTTGTTTGAGAAGGACTTGAAAAAGCTTGCAGATGACAAAAGAGTGCATGAAAATCAAGTTAGAATAAAAATTATAGGAAATATACAGCTGTTGCCCGAGCACGTGAGGAAAGCAGCTATAGAAGTTATGGAAAAAACAAAGAATTACAATAGATATTTCTTCAATATTGCCATAGGATATGGAGGAAGGGAGGAAATTGTTGAAGCAATGAGAAAAATTGCTGAAGATGTTAAGAGGGGAAAAATAGAGCCAGAGGATATAAACAAAGAATTGTTCTCCTCATATCTCTATACCTCTCATCTTCCATTTCCGGATCCAGATTTAGTTATGAGAACATCTGGGGAGGAGAGAATATCAAACTTTTTATTATGGCAGTTGGCATATTCAGAACTTTATTTTACTGATGTTTATTGGCCTGCATTAACTAAAACAGAATTTTTAAAAGCAATAAGATCCTACCAGAGGAGGCAGAGGAGATATGGAAAGTAAATTGCCTGCAATTCTTTTCATATTGGGAATAGCCCTGCTAATTTTAGCATTGATTACTGGAGAGGCAAAAGGAGGCATCATTATTATCTTTCCTTTTATAATTGGAACAGGATTGCTAAGTTTGTTTGGCATACTTTTTATTTTCCTTTCCTTCATTTTGTTTTTCCTTTCTTTTCCAAAGGATATGGAATATGAAGTGCAACCATTGCAGGAAAAGAAAAAAGGAATTATATTCATTGGACCAATTCCAATTATTTTTTCTGGAGATATAAAAATTGCATGGTTTATAATACTCCTTATAGCTATTTTCCTTATTTTTATTATCTTCTTCCTATTTTTCAGCCTTTACTATAGCAAAATGATTGTCTGGATGCTTCTTTGAAGCCTTTTTAACACTCCACAATTTTTCTATTTTTAAGCCAGCTTTTATTAAATCTTTTTTAAACTCTTTTTTGCTATATAAGTGATAAAATCTCTCCACATTTATGCCGTCTTTCTTCCAGGGAATATAAATATCTCCATGTTCCCCCTTAAAACTAAAAAGTTTTTTTATAAAATACCATCTCCATTTATCCTGCCATTTTGCCCATACCGAAATTAGAGCTGTTCCATTTGGCTTTAAAATTCTTTTCAACTCAACCAAAGCTTTGATTCTATTGCCCCTGCCTCTAATGTTGTGCAAAGTTGCAATGAAAATAGCATAATCAAAAGAGTCATCCTTGAATGGAAGCTCGCAAGCATTTCCACATACTAAAAGAACATTACCTATATTTCTCAATTTCTCCTTACAGATTTTTAGCATTTCTATAGAAAAATCCAATCCTACAGCAAGCTCAGCTTTTTCAGCCAATGGAAACAAATGCCTGCCATTTCCACACCCTATATCTATAGCTCTTCCCCTTATTTTTTCAATAAAATTTAGGCATTCTTCCCAAGGCTCCTTGCGCGTTGAATCGAAACTTTTAGCTATAGCATTCCATATTTCTTCCACAATGAATATTAAATTAAAACTAAAATAGGTTATGCAAGAAATGTTAGGAAATTTGAA
>CAZBXJ010000031.1:0-7752 GCA_964495775.1 uncultured Thermoplasmatales archaeon
GAAATGCAAGGCATGGAACAATTTTAACAAGCAAAGGAAAAATAAATTTGGGAAAGAGAAAAGTAAAGGGAGATGTTATAGATGAAGAATGTGACTGCTATACTTGCAAGAATTTTTCACTGGATTATTTAAACTATTTATTTAAGGAAAAGGAACCATTGGCAATGAGGTTGGCAACAATTCATAATCTTCGCTATATAAATAGGCTAATGGAAAGAATAAGGGAGGAAATAAAAAGCTAAATGAGTAAATGGATGTTTCCAATTCTTACATTTTTTAATCCAGCTTTTTTGGCAGAGTCATAGCATTCTAAAGCCTGTTTTTTGGAAGTTTTTGGTAAATCATTCATTTTATGGCAGGGATAAAAAGCAAGCAGGCTATAAGGAATATTTTCATCAATAGATGCAATAAAACTTGCTATTTGATAAACTTCATTTGCATCAACATAATATGGAACAAGTAAGGTGCTTGCTGCCATTTTGCAGTGCTCAGCCAAATATTCAAAATTTTGCAAAGTATTTTTATTGCTCACTCCACACAATGCAATGTGGAGCTTTTCATTCCATGCCTTTAAATCAAATTTTACTATGCCATCCGTTACTTCAGCTACTTTTGGAAGGAATTGCCTTGAAAAATTTCCATTTGTTTCCCAGCATACAATGCATTCAACATTTTTTGCAACATTTATTGCATGCTGAATTTGACATGTTGGATCACCTCCAAAAAAACATATGCATTTTGCTTTTTTAGATGCTTCAATAAGTTCTTCAGCATACATTAAAGGATGTTTTCTTTCTGCCATTTCATGATAAATTTCATTCTGGCAAAATAAGCAATCAAAGCTACATGCACCATAAAAAACAGCCAGGTTATATCCCTTATCCATATTACAAACCCATGATGCAACGCAATTTGTTGGCAATGCATCAAAATAATATTCTCCAATAGCTATATTGGCATTTGAATAGCTTATTAGCTTCCCATTCTTATTTTCTCTGAGCCTGCAAAATCCTTTTTCATTTTCTCCTATTTTGCAGGAATTTCCACATATATTGCATGGGATACCATTTTTCGGCACTTTCTTATGCGCATCCAAAATATAATCATCTGCCCTTCCTTCAACTATGCATTTTTTGCAAACTTTAAGAGAAGCTGATGCCATGTGTTTTTTACAAATTATGCACTTCATACAAACACTTTTTTTATTTTTTCATATGGAGCATTCGTTTTAAAGGAATTGAAATCAAAATGGTTTCTTCCAGCTTCATATCCTTCCTCTTTTAACCTTACAATTATTTTATCCAATTTTGGTTGCTTCACTTTTAAATCCTTTGCAACATAACTGCTCTCATAATACATTGGAGGAAGCTTTACCTCCTCCAAAAACAAATCAATATACTTTTCCAATTCTTTTTTTCTCTTAAAATCTCTCTCATTCAAATATTTCTTCAATTCTTTTACCATTTCCAAACTATGTAATTTATCAATCCATAGAGGGCCGGCGTAGCTGGCAGATGGAATTTCATCAAGCTTGCTTACTTTCCATCCATTATCCCAGTAAATCCAACCTATATTTGCCATGCTTTCATCAGCCTTTCTCGCTCCTTTTTCAAAATATCCATAAATCCTGAAGAAATGGCTGTATGAAAATGATAACATTGGTTTGAATGCAAAATCATAGCTTGCAGATTGCCTTGCTATATACCCAAGCAAAATTCTTATTCCCATCTCCTTAACTGCTTGCAATCTCAGAGGAATTGCATGATACTTCCTAATGCATGCTTTCCTATATACCCCGCAAAGCGTCGCTGTGTCAGTTGCTGTAATTGATACATACGCCTTTTTTCTTATTCCTTTAAAAATACATGGAATAAATGGAATTGGTGAGCCATAGGGGTCGATATCAATATAATCATATCTTTTTTTATGTAGCAATATGCAAAAGTTTTCATTTAATGCATTTGCATTAACATTATTTTCCTCTATATTCTTTTTAATGAGTTCATATGCTTTTGGATTTATGTCATTGATATCTATTTCAACATCTCCTTCAATTTCTTTTGCTATTCTTATTCCTCTTATTCCTGTTGAAGCCAAACCATCTAAGAAATATTTAGCTCCTTTGTTTGCAATATACTGGCAGAAGAGAACATTTATGTCCCTATCTATTTCTAAAGTTGGGTTGTAGAAGCCAGGCACTCTTTTTCCCGGCCCTTTATATTTGCAGAATCGCTCCAAAAAAATTTTTACTTTTCCCTCTTCAACTACTTCCATTCTTCCTTTAAAAACTTTTCAATTTTGTATGGCAGGAGGTTTCTATTCACCCTAGTGATTTCGAAGATTCTCACATTGTTCATATTTCTTATATCCTGCAATAGTGAATCTCTTGATTTTTTATGCAGTGTTAGCAGAACAGGCTTCTCACAATATAAAGCTTCTTTTACCACCTCCCTAAATTTCTTGCTTTCCAATGCCAGTTTTCCAACCTCGTCTATTACTACTATGTCTATGTTATCATCTTCCATTGCATCCTGTATGGCGGGGATGCCAAATTCCTCTAGGACTTTCATATCGAGCTTATATTTTCCTACTCTGTAAGATGTATCCAGATTTATATGAGCGAAGAGACGCTCTTCTTGAGTTTGCCAATTAACTATTTTAAAGCCAACTCTTACACCATTTTCTTCTATTCCTTTTGTAATCATCCCTCCAAAAACATAATAATCTTCCAATCTCCTTATAATGCTAATAAGTCCCTCAGTTTTACCAACTCTAGGCATTCCTGTAATTCCAACTTTTGGTACTATGCTCATCTCAAATATGAATATAATTTAAATATTTAAACTTAAAAATCATTTCAAAGCATGTTAATAGTATTTGACATGGACGGCGTATTCATTGAAGAAAGGAGTTCATGGAAAATAATACATGAAGCATTTGGAATAGATAACTCGGATATTGTTGAATTGTATAAAAAGGGGCTGATAGATGATAAGGAATTTTTGGATAGAGATATTGAAAAATGGAGGAATAATGGAATTAAAAGAAAAGATATAGAAAAAATTCTTTATAGCGTACCCCTCACCAATGGAGCAGAAAAGTGCATAAAATTTTTGAGGAAGATTGGCAGCACTGCCATAATATCTGGAGGAATAGATATACTGGCAAAGAGAATAGCAAAATTTGGAATTGATTATATTTTTGCAAATGGAATTAAATTTAAAAATGATGTTCCGTGGGAAGGTATACTAAGAGTGCCTTTAAAGGAGAAGAATAAAATTTTGGAAAATTTAATGATAAAGTTAGGAAAAGAAAGAGATGAAGTTGTTGTTATAGGAGATACAAAATATGATTTGTGCATGTTTGAAATAGCTGGAACAAGCATTGCTTTTAATCCAACAAAAGATGTTGCAAATAAGGCAGATTATGTTATAAAAAAGAGAGATTTAAATGAATTAATTCATATATTTGAAAATTATTAGGAATATGCTCCGCCTCCTTATTTTCTTCATAATAGCCCTGCTTTTTTATTTACTTTACATAGTTTTAGTTACCGCTTTTGAAGAAGTTGGATTTAATGGATTGGAAGCTGGTCTGATAGTTTTTAGCTGTATAATATTTGGCTCAATTAATATCCAGCTTTTTTCTTATGAGAGATGGATTATTGCAATAAATGTTGGTGGTGCATTGCTGCCAATCATAATTAGCCTGTACCTTATGCTATCAAGGAAAGTATTTGGGAAAAGTTTGGTCGGAATGATAATTGTTGCATATTTTGCATATGAAGTTACATATGCTTCCCCAGCCGGCATAGTTTCGGAGTTTCCTTATTGGCTTATCCCTCCATTTGTTGCAAGCTTATATTCTGTAGCTGTAAGCTTGAAAAATAAGAAAAAGGCTGCTTCAATAGCATATTCATCCGGAACTCTTGGTGTGCTAATTGGAGCTGATTTGCTCCATTTAAACGAAATTCTTCAAATGCCAAAAGGAGGAGTGGCAAGCATAGGAGGAGCAGCAATACTCGATATGGTTTTTCTCACTGGCATAATAGCTGTATTAATTGATGCCTTTTTATATAAACCTTAAATATAATTTATTAATTTTTTAGTATGAAATACATTAAATATGTAGCGGTGGGGATTGCAATCTTTATAGTTTTAGCGTCTATATTTTATTTCCAAAAGAGTGAGACAGAAAAAGAAAATAAACTTAGTGTGGATGCAATGTATCTATTAAAAAGGAATGAAACGAAAGAGTACGTTAATGCAACTGCCATTATTTACTTAACAAATCTTCATGCAGAATCAGGAGAAATAAAAATAATTGTTTATTTAATGGAAAGATGGAAGGGAATAGCAGTAGACAAAAAAGAATTGGAAATAGGAAAATTACAGAAGGATAGAACAGAGGAAATTCAAATTGATGTGCAAATGAAAAATAGAAGTTATAATTTAGAGATTCTTGTATTTGAAAATAATTTATTGAAAATTAAAGGTAGAGGAGAAATAACAGTTAATCTATACAATACTCGAGAAGGTTATGGATATGTAGTTTCATTAGATAGTCTTCATTTCGAAAAAGTTCATGAATAAATTCAATTAAAAAGAATAAATAAAGGGAAGAGTTAAATCCATCCTCTATCTTTCATTGCCTCTAACACTCTTTCAATGCTAACAATGTACGCCGCTGTTCTTGTATGAATGTCTTTGCCTTTCTCCTTGTATTCTTTCTGCTTATTTATTACATCCCAGAAAGCTTTGCTCATCTTCTTATCCAATTTCTGATAAACTTCTTCGAAATCCCAGTAATATCCCGTTATATTTTGCACCCATTCAAAGTAGCTAACTGTTACTCCTCCTGCATTTGTAAGGAAATCCGGCAATACTAAGATGCCTTTTTTGTGCAATATCTCATCTGCTTCAGGTGTTGTTGGTCCATTTGCCAATTCAAGCACAATCTTCGCCTTGATGCGCTCTGCATTATCATGTCTTATAACATTTTCCAAAGCAGCAGGCACAAGCACATCTACATCCAATGCAAGCAATTCTTCATTGCTTATTTTCTTCGCCCCTTCATAGTTAATCACGCTTCCCGTTGTTATCTTCACTTCCTTTGTCTTCTTATATGGTAGACCTTCTTCGCTATAAATTCCACCCTTTGAATCGCTAACTGCAACCACCTTTACATTCTTGAACAATCTTGTTAGGAGCAGATGGGCAAACTTTCCAGCATTTCCATATCCCTGTATTGCAACTGTTATTGCATTTCCTTGCGGAATCTCATCCTCAAGTTTTTCTAGCTCCTCATAAGATTTATGCATGTTCTCTGGATTTTCTTCTAAAGCCAAGCCAATATGCTTTGCAGCTTCTCTGAGAACATACATTCCTCCTCTTGCTGTTGCATCTGTTCTTCCTTTACTCCCTCCAATACTCAAAGGCTTACCTGTAATCACTCCTGGGGCATTGTAGCCTACGATTTTGCTAAATTCATCCATCATCCACGCCATTATCTGTGGATTTGTGTATACGTCTGGAGCTGGAATGTCCTTTTCTGGACCTATGAAACGACCTATTGCCCTTATATACCCTCTTGCCAATCTTTCCTTTTCAGCATCGCTCATTTCCTTTGGATTACAGACTATTCCTCCTTTTGCTCCTCCATAAGGCAAATCTACTACAGCTGTTTTCCAGGTCATCCATGCGGCCAAAGCTTTTACCGTATCAAGTGTTTCTTCTGGATGCCATCTTATTCCTCCTTTTGTGGGACCTCTTGCATCGTTATACTGTACTCTGAAACCAGTAAATACCTTTGTTTCTCCATTATCCATTTTTACCGGTATTCTAACAATCAAAGTTCTCATTGGCTCTCTTAGCATTTGACGAGATGCTTCATCCAAACCCATTATTTCAGCCGCTTCATCCAACTGCTTCTGGGCTATTTTAAAAGGGTTAAGCTCTTCCATTTTTTCACCGCTGGTAATACTGATATAAAATTTAAAGATTGGCTGAGTCATGTTATCAAATATCACGAAAATAAATTAAAGGAATACCTGCTTCCTAAACAGAATGGAAAAAGAACCACCTCCTGAAGGCGATATGCATGCTTGCAGAATTTCGATTCAAAGGAGAGACAGCAAAAGACTTAAAGGAGACTTTATTCTCTCTTCTATTTTGCACCTTTGGTGATTTAATAACTGGCGTAACAATGGGTTTTTTTAGTCATAAGCTTAATGCATTGCCTGCATTAATGATTTTGATTCCTCCTGCCATTGGAATGCGAGGAAACATTTTTGCTTCATTGGGTTCAAGATTGGGAACATATTTCTATACAGGAGAAATTGTAATTGGAAGGAAAAATAAAATTTTGGGAGAAAACATAATGGCAACTTTTGCCCAAACATTCACAATGAGCTTCTATATTGGAATAATTGCATGGATCATAGCCCAGCATTTTGGAATAAAAAATGTAAGCATAACAGATTTAGCCCTCATATCTTTACTGGCTGGTGTTTTTTCCGCCTTCCTCCTTCTTTTCTTCACATTTGCAATAGCTTTTTCCAGCTATAAAAGAGGATGGAATCCAGATAATTTAACAGCCCCTCTTATAACGCTTGCAGGAGATATAACCACTCTGCCCCTCCTATTCTTTTCAATGGAAATTGTTGTTGTTGCGGGAAAGGAAATAAAAGTAGCATTGATAGCCTTCTTTCTATTGCTCAGCATACTCAGCCTTCTATTCTCTTCCAGAAAAACAAATGCAAAAAGAATAGTAATTGAAAGCATCCCCATCTTACTAATATGCGGATTGCTCAGCAGTTTTTCAGGAAGTATCTTAGGCATGAAAGTAGAGGAAATTTTAAGTGTTGCTGCCATCCTGACAATTATTCCAGCCTTTCTGGAAGATGGCGGAGCTATAGGGGGAATTTTGGCGGCGCGATTCTCCACATATTTGCATACTGGAGAAATTAGTTATGGTGTAAAATTACCAAAGAAAGCTATTAGCCTGTTTATTTTGATGCACTTGGAAGGATTAATAATATTTCCTCTGATAGGTATATTTGGATTTATAGCAGGAAGTTATATGGGTTTGCCCACATATCCCATTTTTAAAATGATATTGATTTCCTTAATAGCTGGTGAAATCATGGTACTTATTGTAAATTTCCTTTCTTTCTATATGGTTATGCTATCATATAAAATTGGAATGAATCCAGATAATGTTACCATTCCCATTCTAACTAGTTTAATGGATTTTATTGGAACAGCTTGTTTGATTGGCGTTACATTCTTTTTATATCCTGCCTAAAAGAATTTCTATTGCTGAAACATTTCTGTTTTCAATCTCTTCAGTAAAAATTTTAATGTCTTTTATTTCTATCCCTTCTAAAAATTTATTCATGCTTATTTGGCAGGCATCGACTGCTGTGGATATTGCTCTTCCTCTCGCCTTTATCAAAACTTCATCTGCTCCCTTGTTAAATTCTGTTGCAACAGCAGTTGCATACTTTACTGGCGCCTTATTTCCTATATATATTACCGATTGCATTGCCCCTCCATCTTTTTTCAATATATAAAATTTATTCCTTTTATCCTCGGGGCTGTCAAGAATTTGAAAATTTAAAAAAATAAGAAGAGTCTGGGCTGCAACATCCATTGATGTAATAAGATTCATCAAAAGTTTCTTGGCTTAAAAATGAACATGAAACATTTGGAGAAAGAAATGCAATAGAAGGATGGTTTAATATTTTAAAAG
>CAZBXJ010000032.1:0-7616 GCA_964495775.1 uncultured Thermoplasmatales archaeon
CATGGTACCCTCTTCCATGCAACAATAAGCCAATAACAACCATTTCTTTTCATTTATTCATCAAACCTTTAAAAATCGCAATTTTATTATAGTTTGTAAAGATTTAATTTAAAATGGGAAAAACCCTCGTTCTCTGTATAGATAGAGATAATGACTTTGGGAGAAAAACAGGTATCAAATCACCTATTATTGGGAGGGAAGAAAATTTGAAAGCAGCTCAATCTCTTGCATTGGTTGATCCTGAAGATAGTGATGTAAATTGTTTGTTTGCTGCAATTTCAATTAGAGATAAGATTGAAGATGCTGAAATTGCTACTGTTTGTGGAGATGTAAATGTTGGTATTGTATCTGATGAGAGTATTGCAAAACAACTTGATGAAGTTTTAGAAAAAGTAAAGCCTGAAAAAGTAATTTTGGTTACAGATGGTGCGGAAGATGAATATATAATACCAATAATAGAATCGAGAATCAAGATAGATGCAATAAAAAGAGTTGTTGTTAAGCAGAGCCAGACATTGGAAGGTGCGTATTATCTCATAAAAAGATTGATGGATGATGAAAAATTGCAAAGGAAATTTATGCTACCAATATCAATCATTTTTCTCATTTGGGGCATATCTGTTTTGGTAGGCTCCATTTCAATGGGCTTCGCCACCATCCTGCTTGTTATGGGTTTGTATTTGCTCCTCAGGGTGTTGCATTTGGAAGGCATTATTGTGAGGATTGGGAGAGAGCTTGTTACGGGATTAAAAACGGGGAAGATGACCATAATCTCTACTGTTCTTTCTTTCTTTATAGTTTTGATAGCAATGGTGTCAACTTTCAAAATTCTCTCTGATGAGCAACTTCCAACTGCAGAATACGTAATCAAGTTTTTGAATGGGATTTTATGGTGGTTCATATTTGCTATATTGATTGTTGCATTGGGCAAATTTATAGATGCTTATTTCAAGGAAAAGAAAGTTCTGTGGGGTTATTCCATTCTCCCCTTTACTTTAGTTGCTTTTGGATTAATTCTATCTGCATCTCTTAAGATTTTAATTGAAATAATAAGGGAAAAGCCGCTTCATTTCATTTTGACAGAATATGTTTTAACTCTCCCATTTTTAACAAAAGTTGTTGGCGGAATATTGGTAGCATTTATAGGCAGTGTTCTATACCATATAATCGAAGACATTTACAAGGAGGGTAGTTAATGCTGGAAATATTGGCAATAATCTTTGCAATTTGGGCTGTTGTATTGCTTGTGGTTAAGAAAAAAGGAGAGAAATATGGGCTTGAAATAGCTGGCCCCCTTATCATGTGGAAAACAGAAAAGGGAAAAAGATTCATTGATAGTGTGGCGAAGAAAAAATTATGGAAATTTTATGGAAATATCTCTATTTTTATCTGCATTGTAGCAATGATCTTTACAACAGCAATAATTATATGGAACCTTATTATCGCCTTTAAAATCCCCCCTCAAAGAGCCCCTTCCCCTCGCCTCATTTTGGGC
Organism: uncultured Thermoplasmatales archaeon; assembly: GCA_964495775.1. Classification (GTDB taxonomy): domain Archaea; phylum Thermoplasmatota; class E2; order UBA202; family JdFR-43; genus JAPDJP01. The sequence goes on from CAZBXJ010000032.1 coordinate 1,496, forward strand.
ATCCCAGGAATAAATCCTGTTATTCCCATAGGATACGGAATTCTGGCGCTTGCAATTGCAATTGTGGTGCACGAAATCTCCCATGGCATACTTGCGAGATATGGAAAAATAAAGGTAAAGTCTCTCGGCCTACTTTTTTTAATAGTTCCAATAGGAGCATTCGTTGAGCCAGATGAAGAGCAAATTAAAAAAACAGCGAGAAAAATAAGGAGCAGGATTTTTTCTGCGGGACCAGTATCAAATATTGTTTTAGCTATAGTTTGCATACTTATCTTATCATTCATTTTGGCTCCTTCAATAGATGCCAAATATGATGGAATGGTTATTACCTACGATGCTTATGGATTAAATCAATGGGATGTTATTGGCAAAATAAATGGCATTGAATTTGACAATTTTACCGTATGGGAAAAACTAGATGCAGGAAAAATATACAATGCTACAATATGGAGAAATGGCAAGGAAATGAATGCAAGCATTGTAAAAGGATTGTATGTATGGGATGTGGAAGAAAATTCGCCTGCAGATGGTGTTTTGCCGGAGAAATCAATAATATATGCCATCAATGACGCCAAAATAGAAAGCTTGGAAGAATTTACTAAACTGATGAACTCTACTCATGCTGGAGAAAAAATAAATATTTCTTTTTATTGCAATGGAAATTTTTCGACGGTTTCTTTGATTTTAGGAGATAAGTATGATTTCATAAAAAGTGAAGAATATAAAGGGAAGGGATTTATTGGTGTAAATGTTATTGATTTGCAGAATGTTGCAATACATACAAAAGATTTTATAAAAATCTATAATCCAAGAAAAACAAATCTGCTATTATATCTGGCTCTGCCCTTTAGAGGATATTCCCCTCCGCCATCAGGCGCAGCAGAAATTTTAACTGCATCCCCTTTATTTTGGATGGTATATAACATTTTTTACTGGATTTTCTGGCTGAATTTTGCAGTAGGTACTTTCAATGCTCTGCCTGCAATCCCCCTTGATGGAGGTTATTTGTTTAAAGACGGTATAAGCTATTTTTTAGAAAAATTAAGTAGAAAAATGAAGAAGGAAAGGCTGGAAAAGATTTCATCTGTCATTGCTACAATTTTTTCAGTTTTTGTTTTGATATGCATTTTCTCCATAATTTTGATTCCAAAGTTAAGATTGCTTATTTCTTTTTAATTACAACCAAGAATGCAACGCATACAATAATGAAAAGTATTAGTGGCGGAAGAATCCATACTGTTTCTAATTTCTTTTCCTCTTTTGTTTCATACTGATTAACTATTTTATCTTGTTCATCATAGTAATAATCTGGTTTTCCGTCTCCATTTACATCAAAAAGATATTCCATTTCACCGTCTCCATCAACATCCATTAGTATAACATCTTTTGTCTCATTTGCATCTCTATCCCAATATATGTAATTATTCTCTTCCTCAATCCATATGAGATAGCCTATCTGGCTTCCTACACTTACATTTATGGTTTGGCTTGCATTTGTTGGGTCTGCGCCTATTTCAATTTCTATTTTATCTGGAACATCGTCCAAATCATAATCTTTTGGCACTTTAAAAGTATAGGTTGATGAAGTGTTGTAGTTGGAATTTGCTGAAGCATCTACAGCCTTTATATAGTATGAATATTCTCCAATTTCATCATAAGCTTTTGAATAGTAATAGATGTTGTTGGTTCCTTTTTTCATTTCATATTCGTTTATTTCTCCATTTCTTTCAACAATAAGCAATGCTTTAGCTATACCGCTTTCATCACTGATATAAGCAGAAATATTTATTATGCCATTTAATACCTGTCTTGCAGAGGGAGGTTCAATAGTAACTGCTTTAATAATGGGTGCATTTGTTTCAATTCCTTCATAAACTATCCTAAATGGTGTTTTTTCGCTTTCCGCCATATTCTGCCATCCATCAGATGCTGTATCCCATGCCCTTATTGTAAAATAGTAATATCCTATCTCATTGAAAGTTAAATTCACATAATAAACATCTGTATCTCCTATCCTTGCCATACAATATTCAGTTTCCTTGCTATCATTATACACAACAACTTTTGCCTTATCTATTGTTGTATTTTCATCATAAATTGTAGCTGAAAAGTTTATGTGCTTACCTAAAGCCTGTATTTTTGGCATGATTCTTATTCCTTCAATTACTGGAGGTGCAAAATCATCTCCTCCTCCCACTCTTATATCTTTTATCACAACATTATTCTTTATATTCCTTTCTTCCTCGCAACTTACTTCAACTTTTATGCTGTAAATTCCTTCTTTTTCTTTCCATTTCCAGCTTATCTTCTCCCAGCTTTTTCTCTCAACAAAAACTTCAATGCTTTCATTTGTAATGAGGAAATATTTTCCACTATCCTTTAACTTCTCATAAATTTTGACTTTCGCTGTTGCATTTGCAAATCCTATATTGTGGACTATTATTGAAATATTCACCGTTTCATTTTCTGATGGATGAGATGGTTCAAAAACAATGTCTTCCATATCAATCTTTAAATCTGGCATTGGTTCAACTTTTATTGTAGTTGCATACCAGTTATCCTTCATTTCCCATTCCGGTATCCTTCCTTTTTCATTTACCTTTGCAATTACCTTCCACACACCGCCAGCGCCATCTAATCCATATGATGCCCGCCACTCAAACTCAATTTCCCTCTTTTCATTTACTTTAAGCCCAGCTACAGATTTCATCATTTTGAATGTCTCGCCACCTTCCTGATAAATAATCAATGAAACGTTAATTGGAGTAGTTTCATTTACTTCCTTTGGCCCATGATTTGTTATATGAACTTTAAATTTTGCAATATCTCCTTCTTTAACTTGTGATAGTGCATCAATGTCAAAAACTTCAAGATTTGCTGCAGCATCTACCTTCAAAATCAAACTTTCCTCTATCCTGTAATCTGAGGCATCTGCCATTATTATATCAAGGCGCCAATTGCCAATGTTAATTCCGCTTGTAAACTGATAAAAATCTTCCAGATACCATTTTGTTCTATCTGTTGCATTTGCTGGCATAAATGAATAGCCCAAATCATCAATATACACTATATTTTCAGCTCCTTCAGCATTCGCCACCAAACGAATTTCTATAGCTATAGCCTGCCCTCCTCCAGCCCTCCATTTTTGCAAAACATCTGCTGGCACGCTATATTTATGCCACTCTCCATCACTTATTAAATCTGACAGGTGGATAGTATGGAATTTTGGTTTTACCCCTTTAGTTAATAAAGTAAAGTTAAGATAGCTTGCTTCCGCATATTTTTCTATGTTATACCAGAAATAAAGCTCTGGAAGCTCAGCAAGAGGAATTCCGTATGTAATGTTTTGTCTAAAGCCAGCCATATCATTTATTTTCACCTGCTCCTTTTCAAATTCCCATTTGCCTACATAATTGCTTAGCCTCAATTCAACCGCTTGCTCCCCAGTATGCCTTACAACACTTTGCAATTCAGCAGAACAAGTTAGCTCATCTGAATAGAAAAGATATGTGTAGTCATCTCTTTCAAAGCTTGGATCCGGAAACGGCATGGAAGATTTAACAACCTCTGCCTGAGGAGAATAAAGTTTTGCAATAACTTCTTTTGGAGAAGCAACAGTATTCACTTCTATTTTTTCAATTTTATCTTTGCCTTCTACTCCAGCAATGTAATTTGTCTCCACCCCTTTTACAACTCCCCACCATCCATGAGTTTTATTACTAAATAAATTAACAGCTATATTTGGAGTTTCAATCCAGAAAGAGTCAATGTAGGCTGTAATTTCATGCTGTTCAGCTGAAACAATTGTTTGAGTTACTTCCATTTTGAAGGATATTGTAACATAATTCCTATCTTTAAGATATGATGTGATATTCTTTGTTATTTCCATCCACCCTCCCGTTGAAACCCCGCTGTATACGCTCTGTCCATCTATCAAAATACTCCATTCTGCCTCTTCCAAATCAGTGGTAACAAAAACTTTCGCATGCAGTATATAATATGATTCTCCATCATCTGGAACCTTAACATTCTGGAAAACTTTAACATAGCTTGGAGCCCATATGTAGCCTTTACCATACAAACCCTTTGCATAAATCTTATAGCAATGGTCATGCTCAACAGGATCTTCAACATATCCAAGTTGCCATTTTATTGGCCCATCAGTAACATTTTTCCACTGTGAAGAATAAACATCTTCAAATTCTGCATTTTTAATGCCAGAATATATCTTTGCAAACTCTCCTCTCTTATATCCATTTTCAACAGTATCCCAGTAAATGTAGTAGTATCTTCTCTCATGCGGTGCTATCTCATCCTCCATAACCCATATAACAGTTACATTTGCATTTTCAATAGCATCATAATCATTGCTGAATATGATTTCCCTGCCAACACTTCTTACTGGAACCCATTTATCTTCCTGCAATTTATATTCTATTACTCTAACTGAGGATGGATTAAATGTTCTTTTAGCAAAGCTTCCCGCCTGTTCATAAGAAATTTTATCCATAAACGATGTGAAATTTATATTACAATAAACCATTTTATTAGAATAAGAGAAATTTTCCCTCTGCCCCACCATTGAAACTGTAACTGGCACTCTATAATGCCAGTCTGCGCCCCACCAGCTTGCATTTTCTGCTGGAGGAGGGAATGGAGGATAAATTGGTTTTTGCACATTTATTTCAACACTCACCAGATTATTGTCTTCATTTTCTTCATCTATTCTTCCTTCATAATCTGCAAAGAGGAAGAGTGTGTGCTTTCCTTCTTTTGCTATCCAGTAAAGGCTAACTGTTCTCTTTTCATTGTAATCCAATTTATCAATGATAATTTCATCCACCACCTGTGTTCTATTGTCAACAAATAAAGCTATTGAAATATTCTCAGCTCTGCTTCCATAGTTACCAACATCAAATTCAACTCTAACCTGATCTCCTTCATAAACCTCTTCTGGATATATTTTGACATCTGTAATATAAATATCTGGCTTTGTTTGAGCAATTGCTGTAGGCATTAAAAGCAGAAGTAAAACAATCAATACTTTACTCTTCAATTTCACACCTCCTTATTAAAAATTCAGATAAATAATTTATGGTATATATGGAACAATTGCCCATATATCCATTTCATCTTTTGCAACTTCCTCACCATATGCATACACCCTTACATAATGTTTTCCGAAGAGGAATACATTCAACTTCCATTCATATGGCTCATTATAATCCCATTTCCACATTCTATCATCCACAGCAAAAATGACTTTTTCAACATTTCCATCTACCTCCGCTAAGATATCCACTCTTCCTATTACAACTGTTAAGCCTCTCATGCCAGAATACCAATTTTTACTCACAATAGGCATTATTTGCCTATTAAAAATATAAATGTAGCCCTCCTTAGGCTCCTTTATTTGCACATATGTTTTTACATCTTTATTTGCAAGCTCCGCAACGCATGCTGATACAAAGCGTGTTGCCTTTGTTTCATATGTAATATTTACCTTATCCAGGGTATCGTTTTCTGTATGTCCATATGGATATCCATCATATTGAGCAATGAATAAGGCATCATAGCCGTAATAAATGAAAGCTTGATGATCCGCTCCTGGATAATTTGGCACTCTCTCAACATTCATTTCCAGCAAATCGTAATATTTTTTGGCTATGTCCATGGAAAAATCGACTAACCAGTTAGCTCTTTCAGGTGTAAAAAATCTGATGTATTTTCCTCCTTTTGCTGTGTCTGCAAATCCAATCATATCTAAATTAAAAACAGCAAGAATTTTCTCTCCCTTCCCATAAACATATCTTGCATAATTGTAGCTCCCATAGGTTCCAACCTCCTCTCCACTGAACAAAACAAATCTTACTGTATGCTTAAAAGAATATCTGCTAAACACTTTAGCCATAGCCATTACTCCAGCCACCCCCGAAGCATCATCTATGGCGCCTGGTGCATCTTCCACCGTGTCAATATGGGCAGAGACTATAATTATGTATTCATCTCCTGGCAAGGTAGCGATGACATTTTTATCTTTAAAGCCAGCCATTTCCCATTCAAAATATGTTACATTCAGCCCCATGGCTTTAAATTCATTATATGCCCATTCCTCAGCTTT
>CAZBXJ010000033.1:0-7606 GCA_964495775.1 uncultured Thermoplasmatales archaeon
CCCCTGCTGGGATACTGCCAGAAAATATAAGAATTATGGTTTATGCCACACAGCAAAAATTTAAAAAAATTTATAAAAGGTAACACATCTTTTTAATGATGAGGGGATGGGAGCACATAGATAACTTTGGAGAGAGTTTAAGAATTTATGGCAAAGGAAATTTAAGGAGGTTAGTAGACAAAAGAGGCAGAGTAGTCTTGGAATATAAAATGGAGAACTAATTTAAGCAAAAATTGCATTATCTGCTAATGAAAATTGATGATGCAGTAGATTATATTAGAAATCTAATAAATACAGAGATTGATCTTAGCAAGGATAATTTTGTTGAATTTGAAAGGAAAGGAAAAGGTATGGCTTATGCAATTGATGGAAGCTCCGCCAAACTTTTTGATGCCTACTCATTTTCTGTATTTGCAAGAAGAGTTGGATATGTTTTTGCTAATGAAAGAAAAGTGATAGAAAGAAAAGCCAAGGATATAGAAATTGATATAATATATGCTGAAAATGCAGATGAAGAAAATGATGCAAGAAGGCAAAAAGAAGAATTAAGTTTAGCAATGGAATATTGTAAAGAAAATATTGTTATGATAGATGGAGCATTGAATGAGAAAATTGATGAAGTTGTGGGAATAAGTAAAAAAAGTGGCCTGAAAAAGGGAAACATTCCCATTCTTTTCATAATTAAAAAATTTGGAGAAAAAAATCTTCCAAATAAATGCTGGTATTATGAAATAGAGAAAAATGTATACGCTGTGAAATTCCATCCATATTCAAGATTTGTTTTTAGAGTAGACTATTATGGAAATGATTTGGAAGAGGTGCTGGCAGAGATAGCTTCATTATGTAATGATGTAAGTTGCTTGGGCTATCCTTATCCGCTGGCGGAGGTGCACAGGCTTGTGAAAATAAGTAGGGAGGAGGCGGAATATTTAAAATATGAATTGCAAAAAAGAGCGGTGGAGAAAGGTTTAAATTTGGAAGAATGGGAAGATTTATTTTATGACTATCATGAATATTTAGAGTGATGAAATGATAGGGAGAATAGTTGGGAAAAGTGTTGGAGAGATTGCTTTCAGACAAAATTATAAGGAAGATGTGAAGATAGGGGAAATTTTAATTGCAGATGATAAGGAAAAGAATGCTATTTTTTTCCTGAGGGTAATCGATATTCAATATGGGCAAGAAGGGGCTGATAAGTGGGGAATAAAAACAGCTGGAGACATGCTTTTATTGGATGAAAGAAACGAGGAATATGATTTAAGGGAAAAAGAAAGAAGACTCTTTAAAATTTGCATATGTAAGCCATTGGGATATGTGCAAAACGGGAAATTTTATAAGCCAAAGACACTGCCTTCTCATTTTTGTGCTGTAAGAAGGGCGACAAGCCAAGATTACAAATTTTTGGAAAAGTATATGGGGGATATTGAAGTAGGAAAGTTGAGAAGTGGGGAAAAGGAAATAGATGTAAAAGTTGGTATAAAAGGAGAGCTTATACCATATCATATTGGAATATTTGCAACAACAGGAATGGGTAAAAGCAATTTAATGCGAGTGTTTGCTGCTTCCGCCATGAAATTGGGCAAGTATGGGATTTTAATTGTTGACCCTCATGGAGAATATTATGAAGGAAGCGTTGGAAACAAAGGGCTGAAGCACCATCCAATGGCAAAAGATAGGCTAATAGTTTACTCCCCTCATGCTGAATATGGAATGAATAAGCTTGTTATCTCCGCCTATGAAATAAGCGTTAGCGATTTGGAAGATGTATTTACGTTTAGCGAGGCACAAAAAGAGGCATTGTATGCACTGCAATCTAAATTTGGCAGGAGATGGCTTGTTGAATTGCATGAGAGAAGTGTTTCAGAACTTTCAGAAATTTTTGAGAGGAGGATACAGGATATTACATTTAGCGTGTTGAAAAGAAGGGCCGATAGGATAATGAAGTCAGAAGTAGTTCATATGGATGAAAGCGTCAGCACAACTGAGCAAATTATAAAGGATTTGCATTCTGGAAAGGTTGTCTTAGTTGATACATCTGGTTTATATGAATATGAAGAGTTGCTTATAAGCGTTGTTTTGGCAAGAAAAATTTTGAATAAAAACAAAAATTTATTTAGGAATAAAGAAGAATTCAAAAAAATTCCACCAGTTTTAATTACAGTTGAAGAGGCACAAAGAGTATTGCATGATGGCATATTTGCTCAGATAGCAAGAGAAGGGAGGAAATTTAAAGTAGGCTTGTGTGCCATAACCCAGCAGCCAAAATTAATAAAAGAGGAATTGCTCAGCCAATTCAATACTTTCTTTATATTGGGATTGGCAGACGAAGGAGATAGAAATATTTTAAAATCATCTGCAAAGCAGGATATATCAAAGCTTGAAAAGGAAATACAAACTTTGGAAGTGGGGGAAGCTTTAATAACTTATCCAGGAGCACCTTTCGCCATTCCTGTAAAAATACACTGGTATGATGATTATATAAAAAGGATTGAGAATGAAAATAAGAGAAATGAAATATTAAACGAAAGAATAGATGAAGAATTTTATTAGAAAAGCACTTGGCACTTCTATTTTGATTTAAGTTATTTAGACTTTGAAAATAAAGAATTGTTGCTATTGTTAATTACCGCATGTAAGGAATTTATATAGCAATATCCTTTCTCATTATTTTTCCAGCAATCTCAGTTATTTAGGGTTTGATGAAAAATGAAAGAAAATGTTATTATTGGTTTTTTTGCATGGAAGGGAATTATTTGACACCATTCCCAATTCATTTATTTTTGACAAATCTCAGTTATTTATTATTTAAGAATGCTTAAATATTGCAGAATATGTTAAATTGATGGAATTGCTTGAAAACGAAAAGGTGGAAAAGGAATTGCAACCACATCCTATTTCATTTTTCCATCTCCATTCCTTATGGATTTTCCTGTTTTTGTTCTCCATTCTTTTATATTATTTTTCTTCCAAGTTAGCAGGCATAAAATTTCTGGGAGAAAATTCTATTTTAGCTGTATGGATTTTAGGAATAATTGCCATTGGAATAATAGAATCTCTCGTTTTAATAAGATGGAGAATTTTCATTGCCTACATAGCAATGCTTGCTTTTGGCATCTTTTTATTATGGAAATTTAATTTATGGAAAGTAGAAAAGCTTTTCATTCCTTTTTATACAATATGCATTTCTCTTCTAATTTTAGCTATGGTAGAAATTTACAGGAGGAGCCATAAATACATTATAACGAATTTTAGGCTTATTTTCAAAGGAGGAATTTTATTTAAAAAAGAAAGAGTCCTCAGATACGAAAAAATTACTGATTTGGCAGCCCATCAAAGCATAGTAGGCAAAATTTTTGGCTATGGCACCATCATACCTATAACTCAATCCGGATTTGGACTCGGTGAAGATGCTTCTCTGGCTGCTGTTGGTGCGGGAAGCAAAAAATTTAGAATATTCGGTTTTGCAGGCGGAGAGAAAAGCGTTGATGCGCCAAGGGCGAGAAGTTATTATGAATTGCATGGAGTTTATCCTTTTAAGGAAATAAAAATGCTCATTGAAAAGCATGTGCAAGAAGGGAGCATAGCCCCTTACCTAAAAGAACAGCTCGAAATGCAGAAAAAAATGCTGGATTTGCTAAAAGATAAGGAAAAGGAAGAGGGATAGCTCTTTCAAAAAACACCAATAAAATTATTTAAATTCCATTTGTTATTTTTATTCATGCAAGCAGTGATACTTGCAGGTGGCTTTGGAACAAGATTAGCTCCCCTAACATATACAAAAGCAAAGCCAATGCTTCCTTTACTAAACAAACCAATGATTAGCTATTTAATAGAAGCGTTGCCAGAAGGAGTTGAAGTAATTGTTGCTGCAAATTATAAAAATGAGCAATTGCAGGAATATTTTGATGAAAATGGAATAAATGCCATCATTGTCAAAGAACCAAAACCTCTTGGAACTGGAGGAGCAGTTAAAAATGTTGAAAAATATATTGATGACACTTTTTTGGTTTTAAACAGTGATATAATTTCCTCATTGAATTTTAGAAAATTTATTCAATATCATATGAAAAAGAAAGCATTTGTTACAATTTCTCTCTGGCCAGTTAAAAATGTTGAAGAATATGGAGTGGTTGATTTACAAAAAGATGGAAGAATTAAAAAGTTTGTTGAAAAACCGCCTCGCCATGAAGCGCCAAGCAACCTCATAAATGCTGGTGCATATTGCATGGAGCTGGAAAGCTTAGATTACATAAAACCAAATTCGTTTGTTTCAATGGAAATGGAAGTTTTTCCAAAAATAATTGGGGATGGCAAGCCATTTTATGGCTATACATTTGATGGATACTGGATAGATGTGGGAAGGCATTCAAGTTATATTGAAGCAAATAAAATTTTGCTTAAAAAGAATGGAAGAAAATATGTAGCGGGGAATAGTAAAATAGAGGGAAAAGTTAAGGAAAGTAGCATTGGAGATGGATGTATAATAGGTAAAGATAGCATAATCAAATCCTCTATACTCTATAATGATTGTATGGTGGGAGAGAATGCTATAATAGAAAATTGCATTATAGCAGATAGATGCAAAATAGGAAATGAAGTTAAGCTTAAAAATGTTGTAGTTGGAGAAGGAGAAGAAATAAAGGATGGGGAAGAAATAGAAAATAAAAAAATATGGACGAAAGCCCCGCCAGCAGGATATCCAGAAAAACAGATAGGGAATCCTGTGAGAAGGTGACTTTTTATGTGGTTTATTGAAAAGCATGATGGAACAGGTTTTATGGTTAGAGGAGAAAAGATTTTTGAAAAAATGAGTAAGCAAAAAATCGAAATTTATTCAACTCCACTGGGCAAAATGCTTGTTTTGGATGGGAAAATTCAGCTAACTGAAAAAGATGAAAAATTATATCATGAAATGCTTGTGCATGTTCCATTGCTTATGCATCCAAACCCAGAAAAAATTTTGATAATAGGCGGAGGAGACGGAGGAGCATTAAGGGAGGCTTTGAAACACAAGCCAAAAGAAATCAAAATGGTGGAAATTGATAAAGAAGTTGTTGAAGCATGCAAAAGGTTCTTAGGAATAGATAATGGGGCTTTTGATGATGAAAAAGTAAAAATAGTGTTTGATGATGGCACAAAATTTGTTAAAAATTGCGGAGAAAAATTTGATGTAATAATTGTTGATGGAAGCGACCCAGATGCTGTCAGTAAGCCATTGATTTCAAAAGAATTTTATGCTAATTGCAGGAAGCTCTGTGATGTTTTTGTAACTCAGAGTCAGTCACCCTTTTTACAGAATGAGTATTTTGAAGCCATTCTTAAGAATTCAAATGCATTCAAGCAGAGAAGAATATACTTATCATTTGTTCCTTCCTATCCTTCTGGAATGTGGAGTTTTTTAATTGCCGGAAAAAATTTAATTCTTGATTTAGAAACAATTAAAAAAAGATATGAAGAAAGAAAGATAAAAACATTTCATTACAATCCAGAATTACATATTGCTTCCTTTTCATTACCAAACTGGTTAAAAGAATTGATTAAAAAATATGGATTATTCTGCTAAAACATCTTGAGAGCCATTTTTATAAGCAGTATAGCAACTCTGGCAAAGATAGGCAGATATATCTTCAATAAAAATAGCATGCTCCCTGCAAATTTCCTTATAACAATGATGACAGTTTGCAAATCTTCTGTCTCCGCAAATATAGCAACCCATTGAGTATATATGTTCAATAAATATTTAATTCTATGCAAATACTATTTGAACTATCAAAAGAGCATCCAACTTTGCCAATTGCGGAGATAAGAGCTTGTTTAAAAATATATGGAAATTTTGAGGAGATTTACCATAATGGCGTTTTTGTAGCTGAAGGAAATTTTGATTTAGATAAAATTGCAGAAAGATTGGCAATGAGCTTTAGCATTAATGAAGTCATTGGAAGAAATGAAGAAGAATTTCTCAAAAATTTGGAATTGGATGGCACTTTCAAAATTGAAGATGGAGATTTGGAATTTAGAAAGAGATTGGGAGAAAAAATCGTTGAAAAAACAAATGCCAAGGTTGATTTAAAAAATCCAGATGTTGTTATAAGAGTTATAGAAAATTTTTTTTGCAGAGAAGTAAAGAAAATTGATAGAAAACAATATGAAAAGAGAAGGCCATCAAAAAGACCCTTTTCTACGCCAACAACAATGCATCCAAGATTAGCAAGAGCATTAGTAAATTTAAGTCAAATTAGAGAAAAGGAAGTTTTGCTTGATCCTTTTTGTGGAACAGGTGGGATTTTAATTGAAGCTGGGCTAATAAAAGCAAAGATTGTTGGTATAGAGATAAAGGAAGAGCTTGTTAAAGCATGTGAAAAAAATCTTAAATTTTATGGAATTAAAGAATTCGAAATTTATAATGCAGATATGAGGAAAATGGATTTGGAAGTTGATGCAGTTGTAACGGATTTTCCTTATGGAAGAGCTTCCCATCTTTCAGATAAAATGGAGAAGTTGTACAGGGAGGCGTTTGAAAAAATTGCAAGTTGGCTCAGGAAAGGAAAAAAAACGGTAATTGGTTTACCATCTTTAAAATTTATAGATGCGTTGGAAAAACATTTTATCATTGAGCAAATTCATCCTGCGAGGGTGCATAAAAGTCTAACAAGATTTTTTTATGTATGCTCAAAGCCTTGAAACAAATTTATTGCCTTTTATGTAAAATCTCAATGGAATAGGCAAATCTTCTTTTACACCTATTCGATGGCTTTCCACTATTTCAATATTGTCATCTTTTCCTTTTTCTATATAAATAGGCGAATCTTTTCTATAAACTTTAATTCCATTATAACTTTTATCTATTCCAAAAGCTTTTGTAAATTTCCCCGGGCCGGATGTCAGTGCATATAAACTCTTTACTTTTCTCCTCTTTTCCATTATTTCTATTCCTTTTATAGGCTCAACAGCCCTAATCAAAATACCAGAAGCTTCTCCTTTCGGCATCGTTATTATATTAAAAAGCCAGTTTCCATGCACCATATAAATGAAGGCTCTGCCTGGCTCACCCCACATTATTTTTGCGCCCTTTCTAGCCCTGGATGCAGGGTCGCTTAGCCCATAATATGCCTCTGTTTCAACGATTTTAGCTACCAGACCCTCTGATTTTTTAACAACTAAACAGCCAAGCAAGTTTCTTGCAACTTCTGCTGCATCCCTATTATAAAATTTCTTAGGAAGAGGCATATCCTCCTATTTTAAGCGTTGGGTCTCCAAGCAATACCCACTCCTCAACAGTTTTGCAGTCAATTGGATCCTTGTATACATTGTGTGTATTTATATACTTAATGAGGGTATTTGCATAAAGTTCTCCAAGTATTTCCATGCCCTCCACACCATAACCTTTGAAGAAATTAACATGGAGAAATCCTGAGAAATACTGTACGCAATCTGGCAAATCATCGTTATCATAATTCCCTATTGCAAAATAATCCAAGCCAGTGTAGCCTAAGGTTGCAATACTTCCTCCTCCACTTTTTCTTGTTATCCACCAGCCCCAGCACTCTGGAGTTGTCTCTCCTTTCCATAGATATTCATACCATCCCGCCCCTTCCCAAATCTTTAG
>CAZBXJ010000034.1:0-7503 GCA_964495775.1 uncultured Thermoplasmatales archaeon
TTCATTGTTATGATAAATAACCACCTATTTCTTTTTTGCTGATGCTGATTTAGTTGAAAAAATTTAGCTATAAGCTTAAAATAAGGGTATGAAACATTTGGAAACATCTCCTAATACTCAGGGGAAGTGCTTATTGCATTTTAATTTCTTCCCGTAATAAATCCAATAACAACCATTTCTTTTTTGGCATGCTTATTCATAATTCATAAATATTCATAATCCATTACTGCATGTGAAAATTGTTTGTAGATGTGAAGATATAACGGAGGAAGATATAATAAAGGCGATAGAAGAATATGGTTGTGAAACGCTTGCAGAGTTAAAGCAGTTGCTCCGCCTTGGAATGGGGCATTGCCAAGGAAGAACATGCTTAATTTTAGCTGCTAAAATTTTGGCAAGAAAAACAGGGAAAAATTTAGATGAAATATTGCCTTCTTTTCGCCCGCCTGTTGTGCCTGTAGAAGTGGGGCTTGTAGGAGGAGAAGATGGAAAGTAAAGCAGATGTTGTTATTGTTGGCGCTGGCATTAATGGATGTGCTTTAGCTTATGAACTTGCTAAGCGTGGGAAGAAAGTTGTTGTTTGCGAAAAAAATTATATTGCTTATGGTGCAACTGGAAGGTGTGGAGCTGGTATTAGGCAGCAATGGGCTACAAAAGAAAATGCTTTACTGGCAAAGAAAAGCGTTGAGATTTTTGAAAAGCTTGGTGATGAGTTGGGCTATGATATTGGGCTGAGGCAGGGAGGATATTTAATAGCTATACATGATGAAGAAGGATTAAAGCAAGCTAAAAAGAATGTTGAAATGCAAAATAGCATTGGTATTCCTTCCCGCATTATATCGCAAGATGAAATAAAGGAAATAGCTCCAATTTTGGATCCTGAAGGAATGGAAGCTATAGCTGCTACATTTTGCCCAACAGATGGACATGCAAATCCTTTCAAAACTACATATGCCTATGCAAAGGCTGCTAAAAAATTGGGAGCAAAGATATACAAATTTACTGAAGTAAAGGATATAAAGGTGGAGAATGGAAAAGTAAAAAAGGTTATAACAAATAGAGGAGAAATAGAAACAAAGTATGTTGTCAATTCTGCTGGAGCATGGAGTAGAAAAATAGCTGAAATGGTTGGCATCGAAATGCCAAATAAGCCAGTAAGAAAAGAAGCTTTGGTTACAGAACCATTGAAAAAAATGTTTGAATGCATGGTCATATCTTTTAAGCATGGCATTTATTTCAGCCAGCAGGAGGAAGGGCAAATTTTAGGAGGGATTCCATCACCAGAGGAAAAAGTAGGGTATTATACTCAACCTACTTTTTCTTTCCTTAAACATATGGCTTATATGCTTGGCAAATATGCCCCTCCATTGAAGCATGTAAGAATCCTCCGCCAATGGACAGGCTTCTATGATGTTACTCCAGATGCATTGCCTATACTGGGCGAGACAAGCATTGATGGCTTTATTCAATGCAATGGTTTCAGCGGACACGGCTTCATGATTGCTCCGATGGTTGCAAAATTACTTGCTCAATTAATTTGCGGAGAAAAGCTGGATATGCCAATAGATAGGTTGAGTATGGAGAGATTTAAAGGAAAAATAACTGAAGAGAAAGCAGTCGTTGGATAAAATGGAAATTGTTGAGATTTTGCAGGCTGGATTAGTGCCAATTGTTATTCTTTCTTCCGCAGGTTTAATTTCCTTAAGTTTACAGCAAAGATATGGGAGAGTGATAGATAGAATAAGATATTTTCATGGAAAAATTGATGATGAAAAATGGAAGAATGTTGTTGAAGAACAGCTTGATATACTAATTTTGAGGGGGAGA
Source organism: uncultured Thermoplasmatales archaeon (assembly GCA_964495775.1). GTDB lineage: Archaea > Thermoplasmatota > E2 > UBA202 > JdFR-43 > JAPDJP01. Next base: position 1,828 of record CAZBXJ010000034.1, read on the forward strand.
TTGCTTAGAAATGCAATGTTTTCAATAATGCTCTGCATACTGTTTGCTTTAATAACTACTTTAACTTTATCACTTCAAATAATTTACAAAATAGATAGTATAGCTACCATCCTCCTATTTTTTCTATCACTATCCTTTTTGCTAATCGCCGTTCTATTTGCAATAGCAGAAATATTTATTTCATATAAAGCTGTTTTAAAAGAAGATGAAAAAATTAGAAGTAAATATTAATGGAATAAAAGCTGTTGTGCATTATGTAAGCAATAAATTTATAGTGTGTTGCCATGGTTTGTATTCCAATAAAGATAGCAAAAAATATGTTGAGTTGGCTGAGATGGCAAATAAAGAAGGCTTATCTTGCGTGAGATTTGATTTTAGAGGGTGTGGAGAAAGCGAGGGAAGCTTTGAGGCATCAACACTGACAGCTAGGCTAAAAGATTTGGAAGAAGTAATAAATTTCATTGAAAGCAAATATGATGCCAAAATAGCTTTATTTGGATCATCATTTGGAGGAATGGTTTCAATTCTCTATGCAAGTAAGAACGGAAATTGTTTGGTGGCGATGGCTACGCCTTATAAAATAGAAGGAAGAGAAAGCAGATTTGTTGATGCAAATGTTATTGATGCTGTCAAAAATTGCTCAAAAATTTTAATTATGCATGGCCTAAAAGATGAGCTTGTAAGCAAGGAGCAGGCAGAGACTCTTTATTCATATGCGAAAGAACCCAAAGAAATATTGCTATTCAACACAGACCACTCATTTTCTGATGAGAAAATAAGGCGGGAAGCACTTTCAAAGGCAATTTCATGGATTAAAAATTTTATAGATATTTAATTTGAATGTAATCATAAGCTGTTTTAATGGATGAAATTATTAAGCCAATGACCAAACCAAAATATTCGATGCCAAACAATCTTGCTGTTAACTCTAAAAAGAGGGGTATAGTAATCCAAATAATTATTAAATTAGCCCAAAAAGGTTGAATGATGCAATCTGTATTCCATGTTTTTCTCCATACTTTCATTACTACCATTTATTAAAATAATTATGTAAATAAATAAATTGCTAAAACCAGAAAATTATTAAAGAAATGCGATGCGATTGGAGCATAAATATTTTCAAATTTATAAATTAAAAAGCATAAAACAAAGGAATATGCAAATGGAAGTATTATTTGCAATAAAGTTCCATAAGAAAGATGAGCGAAAGCAAAAAGTATTGATGTTATAAACATGGAAGGTAACACTCCTATTTTATTTTTTAAATGCATAAAAATAAGCCCTCTGAAAAAAGTTTCTTCAGATACTGATGAAAGAAGAGGAATAAGAAAGAGTAAAAAGTAATCAACATTTTCTGCAATTTCTTTTCCTAAAGGGCTCTCCTCCTTATAACCAAGCAGGGAAATAATTAAGGAGGATATTATGATAAAGGAGATGGTTAGCAAAATGCTGAATAAGATGGATTGGAGAATTTTCTCTTTTCTGAAATATAATGCTTGAAAAACATTTCCGTATAGAAGGAAGGCAACAGTTAAGGCGGAGAAAAACAGTATAATGAAATTAAATATAAGGGAGGCAACTAAAATTTCCTTTGTAATTTCTATTTCCACCTCGCTTTCAATAGCTACTGAACCATATAAGATAAAGAAAACCAAAGCAAGTATTAGATAAGCTATAAATTTTTTTACTTCACTTGCCATTTTATATTTCTTTTTTCAATTTCCTTAAAAAATTTTTCTTCATTTATAGCCAGTTCTGGAGGATAAGCCCCTTCCTTTATATCTCCATCTATGATAAATTTTGCTATTACTGCTGTTGGAAATCCAGTTGTTCTCTGCATTGCAGAAAATTTTTCATCGTGATAATCTATTAATTCCACTTCCATCTCTTTTCCATAAATTCTTGCCAAAACAACATCTTTTTCATTTTTGGGTAAAGCTTTTTCCAATATCTTTTCTGTAAATTCTCTCGCCCCTTCTTCAAAAAATCCTAAGGATTTCAAAAAATATATTTTCTCTGCATGCCCTTTATATCTAATGGTTTTATAATCAAGCTCCTTTACTTCTAGAGTTTTTGGGAGTGTAGAAGTCCCTCCATGAGTATAAAAAGCCTCCAACTCACCAAATCCTTCAAATTTTATCTCTTCCAATCCAGTTAATGATTCAACTTTGCAAATTTTACCATTTCTTACAACAATAGCATCCTCAATATACTCATTTATCAAACCATGAATGGAAAAGAAAAGCGCATAATTTAAAGGAGGCTTTGGATTTATAGGAAGGCCACCCACTCTAATATGTATCTCCTTTTCTCCTTCTTTCCACAGATAGCTGGCAACAATATTTGTCATTCCAGGCGCCAGCCCGCAATCTGGAATTATTGTAATTCCAGCTTTCTTTGCTTCCTCATGCAATTTTAATTCTTTTTCAACGATTTCAGTATTTCCTCCCAAATCAATAAAATTTGTTTTTGTTTTTACTGCAAGCTTTGCAAGTTTATAGTTAAAATCATAAGGTAAGGCGCTTATCACAATTTCTTCCTTCTTCATTTCTTCTTTTACTTTTTCTTCATCTCTTGCATCCAAAACAAAGAAATTTGGTAGGTTTTTTTGTTTAACATCGCATATTCTCGTCTCCACCCCTTGTTTCATTAAATCGTGGGCAATGGCAATGCCCATTTTTCCTGCGCCCATTACAAGAGCCATATGAATATTCTTTGCCTATAAAATATTCTTTGCCATTTCAAAACAAATAAAAAGGAGGAAAATCTAATAATTAATGATTCTCATTCATTACGGAGAAATAGGAATAAAAGGTAAAAATAGAGCAGTTTTTGAAAATTGCTTAATCAGAAATATTTCAAAAGCTTTGAGGAATTATGCAAAAAAAATTAGGAAGGAGTATGGGAGGATAATTGTTTTTGAAGAAAATGGGAAAGAGGAAATTAAAAAAAGACTTGAAAAAATACCGGGCATAGAAAATTTTTCATTTGTACATGAAACTAAACTTGATATTGAAGAGATAAAGAGAAAAGCTCTTGAAATTGCAAAAGGAAAAAAATTTACCACTTTTAAGATATCAACAAAGAGGGCAAATAAAGATTTTCCATATTCATCAATGCAAGTAAATGAAATTGTTGGAGAAGAAATAAGAAAAAAATTGAATAAGAAAGTTGATTTGGAGAATGCGGAGCTAACAATTTTTATTGAAATTGGCAACAAAAATGCATACATATATACGGAGAAATATGAAGGAGTTGGAGGGTTGCCAGTTGGTACAGAAGGAAAAGTCATATCTTTGCTTTCTGGAGGCATTGATTCTCCGGTTGCATCATGGCTTATGATGAAAAGAGGCTGTAAAGTAATTTTTGTTCATTTTTATAATGAAAAGCTTGTTGCCAAGCCAAGCAAAGCTGAAGAAATAGTTAAAAAATTGAATGAAAGTCAGCTTGAAAGCATAGCATATTATATTCCATTTGCAGACTTGCAATATGAGATAATAAAGGAAGTGCCAGCTAAATACAGAATGATAGTTTATCGCCGTTTTATGGCAAGGATAGCAAATGAATTGGCGAGAATCGAAAAAGCAAAAGCAATTGTAACAGGAGATAGTTTGGGGCAGGTGGCGTCGCAAACACTGGAAAATTTGCTATGTATATACGATGCTTCATCTTTACCTGTTCTTTCCCCTTTAATCGGATTCGATAAAAAAGAAATAGTGGAGATGGCAAAAAAGATTGGAACTTATGAAATTTCTATAAAACCATATGAAGACTGTTGCACTTTTATGGTAGCAAAGCATCCCGCAACCAAAGCAAAATTGGAAGAAATAAAAGAAATGGAGAGCAGAGTAAAAATTGATTTAGAAAAAATCATAGAAAGAGCCGAGAGGAAAGAATATAAGTTATAAGAATAGAACATCAACAATAGCTTTTGATGCATTTCTTTCATTATACGCCATTACTTCAATAGTATGCAATCCGGGCTTGCATGATAGTTTCCATTCAAATGGCTCATCTTCATCAACATATTGAAGCTCGCCATCTAAATAAAATTCAACCTTTATTGCATTGCTAACATTAAGCTTAACTGTAGTCCAACCTATTATGCGGGGTAAACCAATTTGAACTAAAGCTCTTCCAAAAATTGCAGGCATTTCTCTTCCAAATATATACGTATGCCATCTTTTTGGCTCATCAATATAAACCTTAGGAACATCAGGCATTAAATTTCCATATACTCCATCTACATAAAGAATGCCAGTTCCTCCGTAGCAATGGAAAAATATGTTCTCATCATATGAAATTCTAACCCATCCATCCTCACCCCAGTTTCTTCCCCAGCTATTTTTACAAATCCAGCATTGCTGGCTATCATCATAACCCATTAAAGCAATTAGATGTCCACCAACCAATCTGCCCCATTTATGTTTATATATTCCGCCTTTGTAATAATAAAAGTCCTTCCAAACTTTAATGCATATTACTAATGGACCATGTTCTATCAATGCTTCCTTTATCTTTTCCATATCATTTTCCACCCACCCCCATTCTTTTATTTTAACTGTCCTGTTTTCCCATCCTGGCAATGGATTGCAAGGACAATCGGTTTTTCTATGAGGGTCTGGAAAACAACCTTCATCTGGGACTCCATATTTTATTAAATAATCTGCTGCATGAGTAACATTTACCCCCCATCTGCATGTTCCGCCTGAGCAGAAGAATAGATGCGCCTCCGCCAAATCACATCCAAATGGATAGCCAACTTTGTACTGCACCAATGTTTCTAAAACTGATACAAGTGCATATGCCTCACAACTTGGGCAAGGTTCCTGATTTTTGGCAGGAGTGGTAAAATCAATACCATTTATATCACGCCAAGAGAAATAAGGTGGCAAATTATTTTTTGCATTTATTTGAAGAGATTGCAAAGTTAGAAAGGATAGAATGATTACTGCAACAAGTTTTTTCATGGTGATAATATCTCAAACTTATATTTAGCTTACGTATATTGCAACATGATCCTTTGCATATGGTGCAAGTTTTATAGCTTCTTTTATATTAAAATGCTTTTTTAGCTCCTTTTTTACCATATTGAAAACTTTGTTTGGAGGCATTGAAATATCTATACTTCTTGCTTTTACCATTATCATTCCTTCCTTTGCATTAAATTTCTCCATATTTTTTAGGAATATTTCAACCTGATTTTTTTGAGCTATGTCTTGGTAAATAAAATCTATTTCTTCAACTATAGCATCATAACTTTCTGGTTTGTTTGCATCTGCTAAAATTGGTAGCATATTTTTCCTTTCTTGGCATAATTTAACAAAATTTTTCATTGGTCTAAAAGCTACTTCCACACCATATATAATGCCATTAGTAGCAATATCAGAAAAATGGCTCGCTGTCGTTCCGCTTGCTACCCCAAGATATAAAATTTTTGTGTCTCTTTTTATAGGAAAATTTTTCAATCCCTTTAAAATTGCACCAGCCATCTTGCTACGATAAGGATTCCAAGAACGATACTCTACGCCTCCTTTTTTGACTAGCTTTTCATTATATACTCTTTTTCCCGGAATCTTATTTATGGTGTAAATTCTATTTCCTTCCTTGAAAACGCTATTAAATATTTCTTTCATCATTGTAAATTAATGCCCTATTTATTTTTGTTACGATGAA
>CAZBXJ010000035.1:0-7401 GCA_964495775.1 uncultured Thermoplasmatales archaeon
TATCCAAATAATTTTATCCCTGTATGTAAAACCCTCTTCAATATATATTTTTGTTAAATCAGCAACAACAGGATATTTTGTACCATTTACTAATACATCATCGCAAACAATACATACTATTCTACCTTCTGCAACAACCCTTTTCAACTCTCTTGCAATTTTACGCATTTTCTTTAAATATGCATCATAACTTTCGAACAAATCTGGATAATCAAACGGAGCATTAAAGTAAGGTGGTGAAGTAACAACTAAATGCACACTGTTATCTTTTAGTTCTTTCATATTTTCGGCATCTCCAAAAATTAATTTGTGAATTGTCTTTTTTGTTTTTTCCTGCTCTAATCTTTCCATTTCATATATATAAATGCTTGTTGTTTATTAATATATCCTCGGCTTAGTAAATTCACTCCCCTATTACACATACTGCTATTTTGTAAATTGAATCCATATAAAGCGGTGATATTGAGAGGATAAACACTCCTACGCATTTAACCACCCTCCATATGGGAATAAACGGGGAATGAAATCGAAATTAAACCAGATTAAAAAGATATAATATGGGAAAAAATTAATTACACCAATTATTGGTTTAGGCGCAAATCTCGGTCTATCCCAAAAATTTCTAAGCCAGATATTTAAAAAAGATGAACAAAAGAAAGCATCTACTCCATTAAAAAAGAAATTATTGTTTTTAATTATGTTCCGTTGAGACCACCATAAAGTTATACCAAAAACATTTCCCTTAAATATATTTTCCTTTATTTTGTTTTTTCCACAAATAGATAAATCCATTCCAAATAGATTTAAATAAATGGTGTTGCTTATTATTTTATTATTTTCGCTTCCATACCATATCCATATACCCACTGTATTCCTACCTATAATGTTATCTGCTACTTTGTTATTACTAGAGCGACTTATTGTGATACCTACCGCTCCATTACATATAGCAGTGTTTCTTTCAACATTATTACTCTTGGAATCTATTAGCCTTACCCCTTCCTCTATGTTATTCATCAAAATATTATCCGCAATGATATTATAATTAGATGAATCAAGTAATATGCCAACACAGTTATTGTAAAGAATATTTCCATGGATATTTGCATGAATAGAATGATATAATTTTATTCCCCCTTCTAACCATTCTGTACTACTATTTGTAATAGAAAATCCAGATATTTCAACATTACTAGCATAAATGTAAATTACGCTTCCATTTTTCTTTCCATCAATGATGGTAGTGTTTTTGTTCTCCCCCATTAAACTTATAGCCTTATTTATAACTAAATTCTCATAATATGGCGATGAATCATCAAATACAAAGATTTTATCTCCATCTGAGGCATTATTAATAGCATCCTGTATTTTTGTATAGTTATTTGGGCCTGAGCCACCTACATAAAATATTTTTCCATCGATGCTATTTTGTATGATTTTATTACTTCCTTCAATTGGAATTGTAGAAAAAATGAGCATAAGAATGATTCCAGTTGCAATTCCTTTCACATTCATAAAATGGATGTTAAATATAAGATTTTTGGGAAATGGAATTTAGAGAGATGTGCAAAAACAGTTAATCCCACAGTAATTTCTGCACAATTCATTCTCCTATTATACACACTGCTATTTTCCTCCTTCTCGCTTCAAATAACTCTACAAGAAAAATGGATTGCCATGTTCCTAAAGCCAACCTTCCATTTATTATTGGCAATGCTATGCTGCTCCCGAGCAATTGATTTTTGATATGGGCTGTAGCATTTTCATTACCTTCATAGCTATGCCTGTAATGCTTGTTTAGAGGAGCAATTTCTTCCAAAATTTCCCTTGTATCTTCATGTATGCTACCATCATTTTCCTGTATTGTCAACGCTGCTGTAGTATGCAATTCATGCATAACAATTATACCATTTTTTATATTGCTCCTTTCAACAATTTTTTCTATATGGCCAGTTATATCTATATACTCCCCTCTTTCTTTACTCTTAACTTCAATAAAATCTGTTATTACTTTCATAATAATAAATACTATGAAATAAAAGAGTATGTCGGTTGAATGAAAAAGAAAACGTTATTAATGAAACTATGCACAAAACTAAAGTGGCATTGCACTGCTCCTCCCGCTAATAATGGCAATGCAAAATAGCCTGAAGAAAATAGATGCCTGAAAAATTGTAATAGTTATTGGCTTTCTCCATTCTGCTCTCATCCCTCCAAAAAAGCACAGAGATGCCCATATCGAATTGAAGAAAAGTTGCATCATATAACTTTTGCTTCCATGCAACAAACCCATAGCAATTCAAATATTAAGGCAATTATTGCTGGGATGGCTGCTTCCGGTGAAAAGGATAGGGCTATAAGCATGACTAAACCTTCATTTTTAAATGAGGATAGGAGAGAATAGCTTATCAGCTCTTCTTCAGCAACTCCTATTTTCCTGCCAAGTAATTTTACCAAGCTACCTGTTCCAAAAGTTCTTACCGCCATTATGGCAGAGAGTAACAAAAGAGAGTAAGCATCTTCAAATAAAAAATTTCTATTTTTTCCTATGACAAGAGATATTAAAATAAAAAAGCATATGTTGGATATAACTGGTATTTGCTCCCTATCTATCTTTTTATAAATGGCTCTGGAAAGAACTATAGGAACTAAAATTAAAATGAGTGTGTTTCTAACAATACCTGCAGTATCTACCTCCTTTGCCAGAAATAGATAAATTATGAATGGCATGAGAAAAATAGCGAGCAAGTAAAGAAAAATCAATGAAAATAAAGATTGCCTTTCATCACCGTGCAAAATTTTTGTAATCGGAACAACAGCAATGGCAGGAGGAGCAGAAGCCATTATAACAAATCCCTCCCAGTATTTATGCATTAAAAAGCCAGCAACTAGAATAATGGAGGAAAGGAAGCCATAGTTAAGGAGTAAAGAATAAAGAGCTTTTCTAAGCTCTCTTTTATAATTTGCAACTCTAAATGAAATGTGAGAAATGGAGACGGTCATTGCTGTTATTAATGCAATAGTAGAAATTTCATTAACAAATGGCATATCTCCTATTAAAATGCCAGTAATTATTGCCAACAGCATTATGAAGGAAAAATTTGAAAGCAGTCGTTGAAGCATGTAAATATTCTTATATTGTTATATGTTTTGTTTCGTGATTGAAAATTTAAGGGAACTAGTAAGCAATACAAAGGAAAAATACAGGGAAGGAAGAGAAATAATTCTGTATATTCTGGAAGAGGCGTTAAAAAAAGTGAATGGATATAATGTTGTTAAGGAAAGAGTGAAGAGAATAAATGATGCCATTAAAATAAATGGCAGAAAAATAGATTTATCTAATTATAAGAGAATTTTTTTAATAGGATTTGGGAAAGCTTCAGCAGAAATGGCAAAAGCCATGGAGGAAATAGTTGAGTTTGATGATTCTGCCATTTTGACTACAAAGGAAGTTGAAACGAGGAGAGCAAAAATTTATGTTGGAACCCATCCATATCCTAGCAGGAAAAATATGGAAATTACAGAAAAAATTGTTGAAATTGTAAAGAAAGCAGATAAAAATGATTTAATTTTTTGCTTGATAAGTGGAGGAGGCTCTTCCTTGCTTTGTAAGCCTAGGGTATCTTTAGAAGCTTTGATAGATGTAACGGAAAAGTTAATGAAGAGGGGATGCAGTATAGAAGAGCTGAATACTGTAAGGAAGCACTTGTCGTTTGTAAAAGGTGGACAGCTTGCGAAGATGAGTAAAGCAAAGATAATAAGCTTAATAATTTCGGATATAATTGGCAATCCCATCGAGTTCATCTCATCTGGACCAACAGCGGAGGATAAAACAACTTTTAAGGATACTTTAAAAATTTTGAAAAAATATGGGGTGGAGAATAAAGAAGTTCTGGAAGTTATAAAGAAAGGAATAAAAGGGGAAATAGAGGAGACGCCAAAGAAGCTTGAAAATGTGGAGAACTTTGTTATTGCAGATATTAGTTTGGCATGTAATGAAGCAAAAAAGGTTGCTGAAGAATTTGGGATAAAAGCAAAAATAGTTAAAACTGATTTGAGAGGAGAGGCAAAAGAAGTTGGGAAGGATTTGGCAAAATATGCGAGGTATTATCCCAGAGACAATGCAATTTTAATATTTGGTGGAGAAACAACTGTAAAAGTTAAAGGAAACGGAAAGGGAGGGAGAAATCAGGAGATGATGCTGTCAGCCATAGAAGAAATAAAAAATGAGCATGTAGTTATGCTTTCCTGCGGAACAGATGGAATAGATGGGAATAGTCCAGCAGCTGGAGCTATTATAGATGGATACAGCCATGAAAAGGCAATGAAAAAGAATCTAAATATAAATGAATACTTGGAAAGAAATGATTCTTATACATTTTTTGAAAAAATGAGAGATGCAATAATAACTGGCTACACTGGCACCAATGTAATGGATATACAGATTGTATATAAACTATGATGAAGAGAATTGTATAAATGAGAAAAATGTTTCAATGCGTCAAAAATTATTTCATATTTTTTCATTGTATTCTTAGCCATGATAAATTGATGTGAGCAATCCAGTAATGCTTATAAATTGTCAGGGGACTTATTGTTATGAAAAAATGGAAAATGAAATTGCTAAATTCTTTTACAAGTTCTAAAGGAATATTATTTCATTTAATAGGAATTTTTGCTGTCATATGGTTTTTGCTGAGGAGTGGGACATCTCCTCACAGGACTCAATATCCTTGTCAGCAGGTAGCGAAAACAATAGCAAGCATTTATATTGCATATTGGTCAGCAATGCTGCTAGGCATATCTCTTTATCTTAAAAAATTGAAAATGCATTTCGCCTCCTTGCTTCCATTGTTTGCAATTATTCTTCTCTTTGCATATTCAATAGGAGGAAATTTGATTAAAGAAAATAGAGATTGGAAACCTTTGCCTAAGGAACCTATTGGAAAACCAACTGGATATAAGCCTGGAAGAGTTGTATGGGTTTGGAATCCACATGCTACAAGGGAGGAACTTCAGGGTTACTGGTGGGAAAGAGAAAATAATAATCAGGAAGTAATAGATGAAATGTTTGAACAGGGAATTAAAGCTTTAGCTGGAGTAAATGATACAAAAAAAGCATGGGATTTGCTTTTCAGATGGTTTAATATTCAGCATGGTAAGGGAAATGTAAGTTATATGCCTGGAGAGATAATTGCAATAAAAATAAACATGAATAATTGCTGGGATTCGACAAATTACAGGCATGAAGATAATGATAGAGATGCAAGTCCGTATGTTGTTAAGGCTTTGCTGCGCCAACTTGTAAATGTTGTAGGTGTGAATCAGGAGAACATAATTTTGTTTGATGCGTCCCGTCCAATTCCAGACTGGTTCTATTACAGGGTCATATACAAAGATTATCCAGTTTCAATGGAATTGGAATTTCCAAATGTAAAATTTTACGATTGTATAGGAAAAGAAGGTAGAATAAAGGTTCAGCCGAGCGAGATGCGCATTTATTTTGCTTACGGCCCCTGTAAATATCGTACTTTACCAAAATGTGTTGTTGAAGCTGACTACTTAATAAATATGCCATTACTTAAAATGCATCCTATAAATAATGGTGTAACTTTATCTGGAAAAAATTTGTTTGGATGCTGGATTGAAGAAGTGGAAGATATACATGATTATCATGAATATGGACAGATAATGGGAAATCCAGCTCCACAGGTTGATTTATTAGCTCATGAGCAGTTGGGAGGAAAAACACTTCTTTATATAGGAGATGGGTTATTTGGCACGCTAAAAGACCATAAAACAATAGCTAAATTCCAGATGTATCCATTTAACAATGACTGGACAAATAGCTTATTTTTCTCTCAAGACCCTGTGGCTATTGACTCTGTAATGTTTGATTTTCTTAATGAAGAAGCAGACCCTATTGAGGGAGCCCACAATTACCTCCATCAGGCAGCGCAACCAACTTGGAAATATGATCCAGAAGGAGATGGAACTTATTTGAATGAAAGTTTGGGGGTGCATGAACACTGGGATACAAGCGTAGATATATTTTCTCCAGAAAGATATTCAGGAGCTGGAATAGGAATTGATTTTGTTGCTATAGGAAAAGAATATGCAGAGCCATCTATAAGAATACTAGCACCTCAGCCAAATCATCTTTATATATTCGGTAAAGATGTAGCAATAATATCAAAAACAGTTGTAATTGGTAGCATAGTTGTTGAAGGAAAACCAGAAGGAATGTATGGCGTAGAAAAGGTGGAATTCTATATTAATGGAATGTTAAAGAAAGAAGATTTTGAAGCCCCATATAATTGGGAATGGAAAGGATTCTCCTTTGGAAAATATACATTAAAGCTCATTGCCTATTATGATGGCAAAAGCGTTGAAAGAGAAATTGATGTATGGAAGTTCCTATGATGGGGAAAATACCAGGTAAAATATTGGGAAAATATCCTGCGGTAAAATTGCCAGATGAATTACATGCATTCATCCTAACCAATCAATGCATTGTAAGCATATTCATCAAAAAAATGGAGAGAAAGATTTCACTGAAAAAGCTTGCTTTTGCATTTCTCGGCGGTGCTTTTGCTACAAATATTCCGGCTGTGCTTGCAGGAATGGAACCGAAAATAGAGAGATTGGACTTAAAAAACATTGAAATGAATGAGAGAACCTTGATATTTCCTTTTCATAAGATAGAGAAAGTATATTTTAATGACTGGGAAAATATAATAAGAATAAAGATAGATGGCAAAAAGCATTCTTACATTTTTAATCCAGATGACTATGAAGAAATAAAAGAAAAAATTTGTGGAAAGAGTTAAACAGCTTCCACTCTCTTTACTTCTGGAATTTTTTGCTTCAATATTCTTTCTATCCCCATTTGCAATGTCATTGTTGAAAAGGGACAGCCAGCACAAGCACCTGTGAGGCGAAGCTTCACAACTCCATTCTCTTCATCAACGTCTACAAGCTCTACGTCTCCCCCATCCGCCTGCAAAGAAGGTCTAATTTCTTCCAAAACTTTTTCTACCTTTTCCCGCATCATTCTAAGGTTATACAATCATTTGGACAGACTTCTACACAGTGTCCGCATTCAATACAATCATTTTCATTTACAACTGCATAACTTTCAACAGTTATTGCTCCAACTGGACACTCTTCCGCGCATGCTCCACAAGCAACACAACAATCCTTATCCACTTTTGCTGGCATGAGGGAATATGCCATCGTAATATTTATATCTATCGGATTGACAAAATATTTTACCAAAAGAAATCTGAAGCTATCCTAAAAAATCGAGCATAAAAGATTTAAATGCGAAAGAATATTACAAGACAGTGGGAGCATGGTGTAGCCAGGGATCATAGCGGGCTCCAGTTATGGGGATGATTA
>CAZBXJ010000036.1:0-7381 GCA_964495775.1 uncultured Thermoplasmatales archaeon
TCCTTATATCATTTTTTTCAAAAACATTATTGCTTGAATTCACAAACTGGGAACCATGCTGATTTCTATAAATGGAATTTTCCGATATGATAAAATCGTTTGAATTGTACAAATAAATGCTATACCAGTTCCTCGAAAAATTATTTGCCATTATTATGCCTTCTTTTCCCTCTACCCATAAAGCATACCAGTGGTTGAAGTGGAAATAATTATTTTCTATTCTTTCATTTTCTCCATTTTCTATCCAGACACCATACCAATTATTATACACTTCATTATTCTCAATAAAACAATCATTTCCATTAATCCATATTCCACATATATTTCCATATATTTTGTTGTCATTTACAATGCAATTGCTTCCATTGATCAAAATGCTGTAATTGAAAGCATGAATATCATTATTTTCTATAGCAATTTCATTTCCGTTGCATTCCAAGCCAATGCTTTTTTCATATCCTACAATTGAGAAATTTCTTATTTTTATTGAATCTGCCTCCAATTTTATTCCATTTGTTTTTATTGTAGCATTTATGCCCATAAGCTCAACAGATTTATTTACAATTAAATCCTCTTCATAAATTCCAGGATGAACAATGATTATGTCGCCATTGTTTGCATCATTTATTGCATCCTGTATGCTGGAATAATTTCCCTCACCATCCCCTCCAACATGCAATTTTCTTTGCAAATTGCATTCATATGAATATCCTTCTATTTTAAGCGTTGGATCTCCAAAAATTTCAAGCTCTTCAACAGCTTTCATATGAAATGCTTTGGCGACGCCTTCCCATTTAAATGAATTGAGATAGCTTATTATTGCATTTCCCCAAGCTTTTCCAAGCAAATTCCTTTTAGCTATTTCTTTACAAAGCCTAATATGCAAATTTCCAAGGAAAATTTTTGTTATGTTTTCCCCATGTCCTATCCAGCATAAACCAGTTGGTCCAATGGAAGCTATGCTTTTCCCTTTTGAAACAAAAAGCCAGTTAAAACATTCTCTACTTTGATTGAATTGCCCTAGCCTAGCTCCAGCAGTCAGCACAATTGGCAATCTCTCATTTCTAATTTGCAAAATATTCCATGCATAATAGTAAATCCATTTTTCATCATTTTTTGCATGCGTCGCCCATAAATGATGGGCGCCAGCCCCTTCAAAAACAACAAAATCGGCATTTTTTATTTCATCATTTATCATTTTTGCATTTAAGCCTTCTGAAGCATATAGTTTTACAATATTGTAGCCATTCATTTCTTTTGCAATTTCATCCAACAAAAATTCTCCCTCTGCAATATCCCAAGGGTCATTTAAATATAAGTCACCTCCTATTAAAACAACTTTATTGAAATTCTGACTCTGCTCTTCATATGAAATAATGTTTTGCACAACTCTCCTCAATTCATTTTTTGTTCTTGCTGGAAGTCTTCCAATATAAACATCTGGATATAAATCCACATTATCTCTCAGTTTTTCATTTCCAACTTCATGGTCATACTCACCATAAAATCCATTTCCATTTGTATCCCATGAAGAAAAGCTTCCATTTGCATCATATATGTCTGCAAAGTATAAATCACTCAAAAATCTCCTCTCATATTCCCATGAAGAACTTCTGTCGTTTAAATATGAATAACGAACCGGCATAATCCATTCTTCTCTGCTAAATTTTCTTCCTCCAACAAGCAAAACATATTCAATGCCCCAATGTTCTATGGCGTCTTTAATGAAATACTTTATTTTTTCTGGCTCGTCTCTCCCCTGCGTTGCAAAATACTTGCTTCCATATATCTCATCCAAGCTAACAATTATTGTTTTTATTCCATATTTTTCTTTATGTTCCTTTAATGGCTGTAAAATTTCCTTCCATTGGCTTGGAGTTATAATAAGAAAATCATATTCATCCCTTGTAATGAAAGAATGGAGGGGCAATTCATATTTTATTTTTACCATGCCTCCTTCCCTGCTCCATATATTTATGAACAAAAGATGCTCTCCATTTTTTATTCCAGCTCCTCTCCATATTTTACAGCCATCTGCATAAATCTTTATTTTTGTGCCAAGTGGAAACTCAATTGTTTTTATTTCATTTGGCTTTATCTTTAAAATCAAAGCATTTTCATCTGATTGGACAAAATAAGGAGTGAGTAAAGCAATAGCTGTCAAAATAGCAATCCATTTCATAAACTTATATGAAAAGAATAATTTAAATTTTGGTGTATGAAAAGATAAACCATGTTTTTATGCAATTTTTGTGCTAATAATATAGCCATAAAATCAATGAAAAGGAGCAACTCAAAATTGACAAAACATTTTCATTCCATTTCCATGATAGTTTTTCTACTTACTCCAAAGGATTTCAGCGATTTCTTTTGTTTTTTCCCTGCTTTCTTCGCCATAACCATTATTCTCCTCATTTCTGGAGTAACATGTGACATTTCCCATTCCCCTCTTATAAAGAATGGGAAATTGATTAAGAAATGTTACCGATCTGTGTTTACTGTTACTGCCTATAAAATTTTATAGGCAAACTTTATTAGTTTATTATATGGACATTGACATTGAAAAAGCTGTAGATGAAATTTTGGAAAAAGTGGAAGCTGACCGGGAGGAAGTTGAAAAAGATTTGAGGAGATTTTTAGATTACGGTGTTCCTTTAGAGCAGGCTAAGGAAGCTGTTGTAAATAAATATGGTGGGATTTTGAAAGAAAAAAAGTTGAAAGATATAAAGGTAAATGAGCGAGGCATATGCACTGTAGCAAAAGTTATTACGATAAATGAAAGGGAAGTGGAAGTTAGAAATACAAAGAGAAAAATATTTCGTGGTTTATTGGGAGATGAAACAGCTGTTCTTCCTTTTACAGCATGGAAAGATTTTGGATTGCAGAGAGGAGATGTTATAAGAATAAAAAACGCCTCCAGTAGCGAATGGGAAGGGCAACCAAGGCTGAGTTTATCTGAATGGACAGAAGTAGAAAAGTTAGATTATGATATTGATTTAATAAAGAGGACACCAAAGAAGTACAATATTGTTGATTTAAAGCCAGGATTATCTGGTGTTGAAGTTAGAGGAAAAATTTTATCAATAGAAGAAAGAGAGGTTAGCATTGGCGGAGAAACAAAAAAAGTATTTTCTGGCATACTGGCAGATGAAACAGCAAAAATTAGATTTACAGCATGGAAAGATTTTGGATTAAAGGAGGGAGATGTTATCAAAATAAAGGGAGGATATGTTAGGAGATGGAGAGGCGCCCCCCAGCTAATATTTGATGAGAATTCAGAAGTGGAGAAAATAGATGAGGAAATTGTTATTGAAGAAAGGATAATTCCTCTTTACAAAGTTGTTGAAGCTGGTGGAGGAATAGATTTATGCATAGAAGGAGTAGTGTTGGACATAAGAAAGGATTCAGGCATTATATTTAGATGTCCAAAATGCAATAGAAGAATAAAAGATGGAGTTTGTGAGGAAGATGGAAATGTTGATGGTGTGGCTGATTTAAGAATAAGATTGCTTTTAGATGATGGAACAGGAGCAGTTGATGTTATTTTGAATAGGGAACTATCTGAAAAATTATTGGGGAAGAGCTTGGAAGACTATCTAAGCATTGCAAAGGAAGCAATGGATTATGGGATAGTATATGAAGAAATTTTTGATAGACTAATGGCAAGAGCCTTACGCGTAAAGGGTGATTCAATTCAGAGTGATTTGATTGTCACTATTTTTGCAAGAGATGCAGAATTATTGCAAATAGATGAGCAGAAAGAAATAGAGGAAATTTTGATGCAATTGGAGGGATAAAATGAGGGAACCAGCATGGAGAATATTTGCTGCAGAATATAATGATGCAAATCATGTTTTAGAGGCAAAGGAAGAGAAGGCACCAAAATATGTTATTACTCCTTTAGGAGCCAAGGTAAATAGGCTTTTCATTGTTGGCGTACTTACAGATGTGGAGGAAATAGGGGCAGAAGGAATAAGGAGGAGAGCAAGAATTTCAGACCCAACTGGAATGCATGTTGTGTATGCTGAAGCTTTTAAGCCGGAGGTGGCGAGCATACTTGCAGATATGGAAATACCAAGCTATATTGCTGTTGTTGGGAAGGTTAGAATTTATGAGCCAGAGGAAGGAGTTCTTTATTTGTCAGCAAGGGCGGAGCTTGTAAAGGAAGTAGATGCAAAAATTAGAAATTACTGGATTTTGGAAGCAAGTAGAAGTATGTTAATGAGAATAAATGCAATTAGAGATGCAATGAATATGAAAACTCCTTCAGCTCGCCAGCTTAGAGAATTAGGCTATCCTCCATTAGTTGCAGAAGGTGTTGCTGAAGCAGTAAAGATATATAAGGACATAGATGTGGAACATTATGAGCTTTTGATGAGAGAGGCTTTATCATTTATTACAGCAAAGAAAGAGGTTAAAAAAGACTTTGGAGAAGCTGAAGAAAAAATGCTAAAGATAATTGAAGAATTGCAGGGCGAAAACGGTGCAATTTGGGAGGAAGTTATAAGCAAAGCAGAAATGGAAGGAATAAGTAAGGATATTGCAGAGGAGATAATTTCAGCATTAATGGATAAGGGAAAAATATACGAGCCACAGTTAGGAAAACTCAAGATAGTAACATGAGATATGAAGATGATGGAATTTTATAAAGTATTTCCAACAAATTTATAAGCATAAATTTACTTCAGAAAAAAATGAGTAGCTATAACGCAAAGGAAGTTGAAAAGAAATGGCAGGAGAAATGGCAAGAAATGAAAATTTATAGATTCGACCCAAACAAGGAGCCAGTATATTCAATTGATAATCCGCCTCGCTATGCATCTGGAGCACTGCATATAGGGCATGCTGTTCATTACACCCATATTGATTTTATTGCAAGATATAAAAGAATGCGTGGCTACAATGTTTTCTTTCCATTATGTTTTGATGTAAATGGAATTCCAATTGAAGAAAGAGTGGAAAGAAAATATGGAATAACAAGAAAGGATATAGATAGGCATGAATTCATAAAACTCTGTAAAGAATTTGCAGATGCAAACATAGATGAGATGATTCGCCAATTTATTGTGCTCGGGGAATCAATGGATGATAGTATTTATTATAGGACAGATGCAGAATATTATCGCCGCCTCACTCAAATCTCTTTTATTAAACTTTACAAAAAAGGATATATTTATAAAGGGGAGTTTCCGGTAAATTGGTGCCCCCGTTGCATGACGGCGATGGCAGATGCAGAAATAGAGCATGTTGAAAGAAAAACCATACTCAATACAATCAAATTTTATTTAGCTAATGAAGAAGACTATATAGAAATTGCTACTACCCGTCCTGAATTGCTTTGTACTTGCCAAGTTGTGGCAATAAATCCAAATGATGAAAGATCTCCGCATTTAGTAGGAAAAGAGGTTATTGTCCCAATATATGGAAAAAAGGTAAAAATTGTAGAAGATGAAAAAGTTGATCCAAATTTTGGAACAGGCATTGTAATGGTATGTACAATAGGAGATAAGGAAGATTTGGAATGGGCTATGAAATATGATTTGCCAATAGAAATCTGTATAAATGAAGATGGCACGCTAAATGAATTGGCTGGAAAATATAAGGGAATGAAAGTAGAGGAGGCAAGAAAAGCAATTATTGAAGATTTAAAGAAACAGGGCTACCTCATAAAGCAGGAGGAAATTGAGCAAAGCGTGGGCGTATGCTGGCGATGTAAAACACCCATCGAATTTATTGAAGCTGAGCAATGGTTTTTGAAAATACTTCCATTTAAAGAAAAAATTTTGGAAGTAGCTAAGCAGATGAAATGGTATCCTGATTATATGTTTAAAAGGCTTGAAGAATGGGTGAATTCATTAAAATGGGACTGGGTTATTTCAAGGCAACGTTATTTTGCAACACCCATTCCAGTATGGGAATGTGAGAATTGCAAAGAAATTGTTTTGGCAAAAGAAGAGCAATGCTATGTTGATCCAACTATTGATGCTCCTCCTGTAGAAAAATGTCCAAAATGTGGTGGCAGGTTAAAAGGTTGCGAAGATGTCTTTGATACGTGGATGGATTCTTCAATAACTCCTTTATACAATACTTTCTGGCAGAGGGATGAAAAGCTTTTCAAAAAACTTTATCCAATGTCTCTCCGCCCTCAAGCTCATGACATAATAAGGACTTGGGCATTCTACACTATTTTAAGATGTTTTTTGCTCACTAATGAAAAGCCATTTGAAGAAGTCATGATTGACGGATTCATTCTTGCTCCAGATGGGAAACCAATGCATACTTCATTAGGAAATGTTGTTGATCCATTAGAAATAATAGAAGAATATGGGAGTGATGCATTACGCTACTATGCAGCAACATGCAAGCTTGGTGAAGACAATCCTTTCCGTTATAAAGATTTGGTAAGAGGAATAAGATTGATGAATAAATTATGGAATGTAGAAAGATTTATTGGAAGCATAGTTAAAGAAAAACCAAATGAAGTAAAATTGCATTTGATCGACAGATGGATTCTCAGCCTATATAGCAAATTGGTTGGAAGAGTTACAGAATATATGGAAAAATTTGAATATTCAAATGCAATGAAGGAAATTGAATACTTCTTATGGCATGAATTTGCAGATCATTATATAGAAATGGTAAAGCATAGAGTATATGAAAAGAAAGATGATTCAGCTTTATATACTCTTTATACAATTGGTCTTGGAATAGCAAAATTGTTTGCTCCTTTCCTTCCATTTATTGCTGAGGAAATATACCATACATTTTATAAGAAATTTGAAGGAGATGAAAGCATCCATGTTTCAAAATGGCCATCTCCATTGTTTGTTGATGAGGAAGCAGAGAAAGAAGGAGAAAAAGTAAAGACGGTTATTGCAAAAATAAGAGAATGGAAGAGCAAGCAGGGAATGCCACTAAATGCTCCTATTGAAAAGATAACCATATATGGAAATGTTGATGCATTGGATATAATTTCTGGCACATTAAAAATTAAAAAAATAGAAATTTCTAATGAGAAACCAGTGGTTAGAAAAATTGCAAAACCGATTTTTAACAAAATTGGACCTACATTTAAGGAAAAAAGCAAGTTTATTATTAAAGAAATAAATGAAAATGCGGAGAAAATTGCAGAAGAAGTAGCTAACAATGGCTATTATCTGGCAAATGTTGGTGGAGAGGAAATTAAAATAGATGAATCAATGGTTGAAATTATTGAAGAACCGCCGGAAAATCTAATAAAGGCTAATGATATTTTCGTTTTGATAGAATGAGGAGAGATTTATTTATCAAGCTTATTGCTATCCTTGTAATTCTATTTATGATTTTATCTGGTTTTATAGCTATTTTCTACTAATTATCTCTTCCTTAGATATAGCACAGC
>CAZBXJ010000037.1:0-7337 GCA_964495775.1 uncultured Thermoplasmatales archaeon
ACATTCTCATTTGAAATTAAAAACTCCCCACCTAATAAACCAAAAAATATTTATCCAGAAAATGGGGCAACAGGCATTGAACTCAATCCAATTTTGAGATGGAATTGTACAGATGTAAATGGAGATGAAATAACATATGATGTTTATTTCGGGAAAGAAGGAAATATAAATAAAATTGTCTCAAACATTACAACAGATTTTTTTGATATATCTTCAGCAAATTTGGAAAGATTAACAACTTATTACTGGTATGTAGTTGCATGGGATGAGCATAAAGCAAAAAATAAAAGCCAGATATGGTATTTTACAACAAAAGGAAATGCGCCACCTGTTGCGGTGGAGGATGATGATGTTGTTAATGAAAATGGGAGCATTTTAATAGATGTGCTTGCAAATGATTATGATATAGATGGAGATGTGTTGAGCATAGTTTCTGTTAGTAACCCTTCTCATGGAAGAGCAAGTGTAGAGGGGAGAAAGGTATTTTATGAGCCAGATAAAAATTTTTATGGCGAAGATGAATTTTTGTATACCATTACAGATGGATTTGTTGAGGTTTCTGCGAAGATTAATGTGGTTGTAAATGCTCTGCCCGTTGCAGATTTTGATTATTTGCCAGCATCTCCATCTCCTAATATGCTAATTAATTTTACTGATAAAAGTTATGATAAAGATGGGAGCATTGTAAATCATACATGGGTTATAGATGGAAAGAAGTTTTACGGGAATAAAATTTCTTATTCCTTTGATAAGGAAGGCAATTATACTGTAAAGCTCATTGTAACTGATAACAATGGAGGGGAAAATGAGGTTGTAAAGTCAATAAAAGTTGAAAAGCCTGATTTTTACATTTCCAAAATTTTTTATGAGAAAGAAAATGGAAATTATGTTTTAAAGGTTAATGTTGGGAATGAAGGAGGTTATGCAGAAAATGTTAATTTGAGTATATTTGTTAATGAAGAGTTTATTGCTTCCAAGGAATTTGATATAGATGAAAGTAAAGAAATATCCTTTTCAGTAAAGCTTGATAAAAGTGCAAGCATAAAAGCTATTGTTGATCCAAATAATTTAATAGATGAAAAAAATGAGGAAAACAATGCTAAAGAAATGTATATAGAGGTTTTGCAAGAAAAGAAAAATAACTATTACTACTTACTGGCTTTAATTCCTATAGCTGGTATTGCATTCTATTTGTTAAAGAAAAGGGAAAGGAAAATTCTAGAAGAAGAGGCAGAGGAAAAATGCTTTGTTTGCCTTGGTAGATTCAAAAAAGGCGTTGAAATAGTTAAATGCAGGTGCGGAGCATTGTTCCACAAAAGTTGTGCAAAACGTATTAAAGAATGCCCAAATTGCGGAAGAAAATTGAAGACATGATTTGCTGGAATAAAATTTGCTACATACAATTCTTTTAATTCCATTTCGTATAAATGCTATCTTTTGCTGAAGAAAATATGAATGAAAAGAATTCACTGAAAAGTAAAGGAGAGTATTCTATTATTGCATGAGGGGAAAAGCATGCAATCCATTTCATTATCATAACCTAACCATAAGTTTTTTATTTTATGGGCGTATAATCAAACCATGAAAGCTATCGTCGCAATTTTATTTGCATTCATAATGTTTTCTGCAGTTGTAACAGATATAAGCAATTTTACAAATTTAAATGAATGCAAAGAGGCAGAAAAGGAACTGCAAACAGGTCATTTTGTTGTTCAATGGGAGAAAAGCTATGGAAAGCTATGGTGGTGGTCAGCAAGATATGAAGGCCCCCAGCCCGTAGGAGATGCAGACAATGATGGCTCGAATGAACTGCTTATCGGAGGAAGAGATCCTTTCCTTAGAGTGATGAAATGGAATGGAGAAACCTATGTTGAAAAGAAACTTGTTGACCCTGTTTTCGGCATTGGCTACGGAATGTGGATTAGAATTGGAGATGAATGGTATCGTTTTCCTCAACCATTTGGCTCCGCTACTGGCTTTGCCATTGGCGATGCTGACAACGATGGCTTAAATGAAATATGTGTTGCATGGGGGCGCCATTTAACAGCTTATAAATGGAATGGGAAGAAATATGAAATTATGGGAAGATACATCATCATTGGGAAAGATGAAGGAGGAACAACCTTAGATTGTATTATTGGCGATGCTGACAACGATGGCTTAAATGAAGTTGTTGTTACCGGAGGATATGAAGAAACATCATCGCTTATTGTTTTAGAATGGAATGGAAATGAATTTGTTAAAGAAGCAGAGTGGGGCTACCGCTCCATATATTTCCCATGGATTGCCGACGTTGACAACGATGGCTTAAATGAAGTTATAGTTGGACATGGAAGAGAGCTTACTGTTTTAAAATGGAATGGAAATGAGTTTACCAGCTATGTTATTGATAAATTTTCATACCAAGTTTTTGGATGCGTTTCAAAAGATAGTAATGGAGATGGGATAAATGAAATACATGTAACATTCTGGGCTCCTCGTATCTGCATTTATAGATTTAATGGAAGCAAGTATGAAAAAATATTTGATAGAACATGGAATGGAGAAGAAGATACCATAGAAGCAATAGATGTTGGAGATGTTGATGAAGATGGCTTGCCAGAGGTGGCAGTGGGAACAAATTATGTGCATATCCTTCAATGGAATGGTTCTAGCTATGAGGAGGAATATGTTATAAATGAAACTTATGGATTGTTGGCTGTAACATGTGTTGGAGACATGGACAATGATGGGAAAAATGAAATAAACGCTGGGGCTGTTGGAGTAAGAGAAGGTGAAGATTACAAAGCATGGATTTTTAAGTACGTGGAATAAAGAAAGAAAATCTATTGTTTCCCTTTTCCCATTTTAGCCGTCTTGTAGAATCAACATCTATTTTTGCATTTGTTTCATAGTGGCTATTGTAAGTCCATCCAAGATATTCTGAGGAGCCTCCTCCAGTCATTAAAGCAAAAAATCTGTTGGTATGAAGCCCAAATGCATAATGGTGGAAAATCCATTCATCAAAAGTCATATCTACAGGAATCCAGCCATAATTTGGCAGATATATTAGAACTATTCTATGAAATATACTATCATTATAAGGTGGTTTTTCTGCCAAATAAATCCCCCCTTATATTGGGCTGGTTCCAGCCACCCTGCACAATGCTATGTAAGCAAAGCAATATTCTGAGCATGAGCCATTGCCTCTTTTTAATACCGGAGGAGCATCTATTGCATAATCAAGGGTTTTAATGACATAATCATGCAATTTTATTGCCATGAAATCACTTTTTTCTTCATTTGGTTTCAAAGAAAAATAATAGCAAGCTACTTTTTGTCCCCACTCATCCTCTTTAATTTCTTTGGGTTCAGGATAAAATTTAATACTTCAATACTCACCGAATTTCAACATCTCTTTCTCCCCATTTCCAGAAAAGAAATGGTGGTACAATTTTTCCTCTCATGATTTTTATATTGCATGGTTTATTACATTTATGCTAGATGAAGATTTGGCAGAATATGCTTTAAAAATTAGCAAGGCAGAATATGCAGAGATAAGAATTGAAGAACATAGAGGGAATGAACTTCTTTTTGTGAATGGCTTGCTTAAAGAAGCCAGCTTTTATGAAAATTATGGATTTTCAATAAGGGTAATAAATAAAGGCATGGGTTTTTATTTTTCAAATGTAGTTAATAAGGAAAAAATTAGGGAAGGTGTGGAAAAAGCAGAGAAAATGGCAAAATTGCAGAAGGAAGTTAAGCTTAGTGATGAAAAAGCTTATGTTGACAAATACGAAATAAAAGGAGAATTTCCAGATATTGATGAAAAGCTGTCATATATAAAAAGTTTGGATGAATTACTCAAAGATAAGCAGAGAACTTTTTCATATGAAGATAAAGTTTCAGAAAAATTGTATATGAATAGTGAGGGGAGCAAAATACATTCAAAAATTCCGAGAATTTATCTTTATTATTTACTCACTGTTTCAGATGGAAAAACTGAACAAATGCATCGCGAGTTTGGAAATGCAGGCTCTTGGAATTCCGTTGAAAAATGGGAAGTTGAAAAACACATTCAACACGATTTGCAATTTTTAAAAAACCTCATTAAAAAAGGAGAGAAAGCTCCTCCAGAAGGAGATGTTGTTCTCAGCTCATATATAACTGGATTAATAGCTCATGAAAGTTGCGGACATCCATTTGAAGCAGATAGAATTTTAGGCAGGGAGGCAGCTCAAGCAGGAAAATCATATGCTTCTTTAGAGCTTATGGGGAAGAAAATTGCAAATGAATGTATTAGCATAGCTGATGACCCTACCATTCCAAATAGTTATGGCTTCTATAAATATGATGATGAAGGAATAAAAGCAAGAAAAAGAATTTTAATTAAGGAAGGAGTGGTGAATGAATTTCTGCATAATAGGCAGACTGCTTACGAAATGAATTGCAAAAGCAATGCTTCAGCGAGGGCTACATATGGCAAAGAACCGATTGTAAGAATGGCAAATACTTTTTTCATGCCAGGTGATTATAATTTTGAAGAACTTATTGAGGGTATAAAGCAGGGCGTTTATATGAAAACTTTTATGGAATGGAATATAGATGACAAAAGAATAAATCAGAAGTATGTTGGAGAAGAAGCATACATAATAAAGAATGGTGAGATAGCTGGCATTGCTTACCATCCCGCAATAGAAATTTCCACTTTTGATTTCTTTAAGAAGGTTGATGCTGCAGGGAAAAATTTAGAATTTTATCCAGCAACATGCGGAAAAGGAGATCCTATGCAGGGAATAGAAGTGACAACAGGAGGAGTTGATTTAAGGCTGAGAGAGGTGAAAATAAAATGATTGATTTCAAAAATTTTGATGAGTATGTTGCTATAGAAAGTGAAGCAATAAGTAAGCAAGTAAGAATTTTCAACAGCAGAGTAGGGGTTATAAAAGAATGGAATACTAAAAATCTTGAACTCTATCTTTATAAAGATGGAAAACTTTTTACAACAACAATAGAGAATCCAGATGACAAGAAAATAAAAAGGGCGGTGAGCCAGGCGGAGGAGATTATAAAGAAATTGCCGGAAATACCATTTAAAATTAGTTTAGATAAAAATTACATAAATGAAAAGTACTTTGATGAAAAAGTTGTTGACGAGGAAAAGATGGTTGATAAAGTTGATGGAATATTGAATGAAAATTATGACGAGGTTGCGGGAGTTTTATTTGGCAGTATAGAAAAAAAGAAAATATACACTCCATATGTAGAAGAAGAGGATAAAAATAGCATGACTTACTTATCCTTAAGAGTGTTTAAAAAGGATATGTCAAAGCATTTTGTAAGCTGTTCCAGAAAAATAGATAAAATAGATGTAGCTAAAGAAGAATTTGATGTAAAGGAGATAAAAAATGTAAAAGAAGGGGAGTATAATGTCCTTCTCTCTCCATTAGCTTTTGCCAATTTAATACATTATTTTGCTAACTTTTCTTCTGCTTTTGCTGTAGATGCCGGCTATTCATTTTTGGAAGGGAAGATAGGTAAAAAAGTTGCAAGTGAAAAATTAACAATTTATGATAGTGGAATAGAAAAAGATGGGCTTTTTTCAACAAAATTTGATGATGAAGGAGTGGCAACTCGAAAAACAATTGTTGTTGAAGACGGAATTTTAAGGACATATTTGCATAATAGCACAACAGCTATGCTTCATAAAACAGAAACAACAGGAAATGCTGGAATTATAGCTCCAAATCCATGGAATACAATTGTAAGGGGGGGAGATGCAAATTTTGATGAAATGTTGCAAGAAGTAAAAAATGGGATATACATTACAAACGTGTGGTATACTCGTTTCCATAATTATAAGACGGGAGATTTTTCAACTGTTGCAAGAGATGCCATATTTTTCATAAAAAATGGAGAAATTAAGCATGCTCTAAAAAATGTAAGAATAAGTGACAATTTGGAAAGAATGCTTAAAAATATTGAGATGCTTTCCAAAGAAATAAAGCAAATTTATTGGTGGGAAGTTGAAAATCCGGTATTCTGTCCATATGCAATGATAAGAAATGTCAGAATAACAACAGCATAAAAGCTATTAAAAAAATTCATATATTTTCATCATATCTTACAATATGTATTGCGTGATAATAACAACATGTAAGCCAGAAGATGAAGAAAAAATTGTTGATGCTCTTCTTTCTTCAAAACTTGCTGCTTGTATAAATTCATTTAGTGTAAAATCAAAATATATATGGGAGGGAAAACTCGAGGAAGATGAAGAAAAGCTCCTCATTATAAAAACAAAGAAAGAAAAATATAAGGAAGTGGAAAAGAAAATAAAAGAAAATCATTCATATGAGGTTCCAGAAATAATATGTCTGGATATAGTTAATGGTTCAGATAGCTATTTAAAATGGATAGATGAGGTGGTTGAATGATTATAACATTGACAACAGATATTGGCTGGGAATATGCGGCGGAAATGAAGGGAAAAATATTATCAATAAACCCTGAGGCAAAAATTATAGATATATCTCATGAAATAGCACCTCAGAACATAAGGCAAGGAGCATTTACACTATATTCTGTTGCTCCATATTTTAAAAATGCAATTCATATTGGTGTGGTTGATCCTGGAGTAGGAACAGAAAGAAAATGTATTTTAATAGAATGCAAGGATTCATATTTTATTGGACCTGATAATGGCTTGCTTATCCCAGCTGCAAAAA
Source organism: uncultured Thermoplasmatales archaeon (assembly GCA_964495775.1). Lineage (GTDB taxonomy): Archaea > Thermoplasmatota > E2 > UBA202 > JdFR-43 > JAPDJP01. Next base: position 6,708 of record CAZBXJ010000037.1, read on the forward strand.
GAATGGGAATAGAAAATATTTATGAAATTGAAGTAAGTGAATCTGCATCTCCTGTTTTTCATGGAAGAGATGTCTTTGCTCCAACAGCAGCTAAAATTTCAATAGGAAAAAAAGCAAGTGAATTAGGGAAAAGAATAGATGAATTTGTTGATTTAGATTTTGGAAAAGCAGAAAGGAGAGGAGGGAAAATAACTGGGAAAATAATTTATATAGATAGATTTGGAAATATAATAACAAATGTTGAAGAAAGTATGATAGATGAGAAACAATTTAGAATAAAAATTGGTGAAGTTGAAAAGGAGGTTAAATTGTTGCCATCCTATGGATATGCTACCAAAAAAGAAATTTTAGCTGTTATAAGTAGTTCTGGATTTTTGGAAATAGCAAGAAGAGAAGGAAGCGCAGCAGAATATTTCAATGCAAAAGAGGATAAGCCAGTAGAAATATTTTTGTAGCCAGAAACAATTTATTTTCATGAAGAAGATAGTAGTTGTGTTGTTATCTTGTTTGTTATCAACTACCATTTCAATTGCCAATAACTCCTCTAAAACTATTGTTAAAATACCAGAAATTAAAGAAGTTGATGCAAACAATTACTGCATTTTACAGCTTGAAAATGCTTTGTATATG
>CAZBXJ010000038.1:0-7144 GCA_964495775.1 uncultured Thermoplasmatales archaeon
GAAAGAAAAAGAAATAAAATTAAATAGACGAAAAAATATCCGTACTCAACAAAATTTTTAGGCTAATATATAACTCCTTTAAAAATAGCAACAGTTATTATATCAATGACATTCAAATTTTATGGGAAAAGCATCTTCAATTACTTTGTTTTCCGGTGTAGTTGCATTAATAGCATTCTCTGCTTTTATAACAGCATATCCTCATGGAATTAAAATTTTTAATGGATATGATGTGCATTATGAAGGAAAAAATATAATGTTTTATGGATGTGCTGGAGGAAATGCTTATAAGTTGGTTGCCTACAATTATTCTGCATTGCTAAATAATGATAGCAAATACGGATATGAAATTGAAATAGAAGGAGATTTAGAGTTTTACTGCCAGCAAACCATTCTAAATGGAACAGAAGGCATTATTCTTGCAAATAAAACTACAATAAAAGGAGTGAATTGCAAAGTGAATGGAGAATTTTATGAGGAAATCAATGGCGAGATTAATGGTAATATAAGTATATTTTATGTTAATGCTTATCTTAAAGAGGGAGAGAGCTTTAATTATAAAAATATGAGTATCGATAGCATAAATAGAATTTTTCTAATAACAGGTGGAAGTTTCTCTATAAATGGGAAGAAAATAGAAAATTTTTCCAAAATTTTATTTAGAGGAGAAGGAGAAATAACAGCAGATAAATTTGATGGAAAAGCATATTTTATAATTGTAGACAATGATGTTTATGAGGGTGCAAAAAAGAAAATATTCATTTTTCCAATTGAAATTGTAATTTTATGGATTGTAGCTGTTGCAATCTTTATTTTATCATCCTTTGTTAGGAAAGACTCCTTTAAAGAATTTGATGAAGTTTTTAAAGGATTTTCAACAGTTATCAGTGTTTTATTTTTTGCCATATCATTTTATCTTTGGAATGGTGAGATGGATAGGATATTGGGCATTAACATAATTAATTTATTGAAAGGAAATATCACTGTTTATGGCATTGTATTCTTATCAATATCATTAGTTCCTTATATTGTATCTATTGCATTAATTGGATTTCCAGTTAGAATAGCCATTTCATCTGCTTTTGAAATATTTGGACTTTCACATATTGGTAAAGGCATAGGGAGAAGCGTTGGATTTATGCTGACAGTTTTCCTTGGCATTTCTTTATTTCCATCGATAATAAAAATTACATTGGCACCATTACTGATTCATTAAATGCATTACATAACATTTACAGATAATTTAAATTTCATCGCTTTGAGAAAAATTTAATAAAGTCAATAGTAAAATAAATATATACAATTAAGCATTTTGGAATGTGAAGAGGGAGAAAAAAATGTCCAAGTATAGTACAATTTCAATACCAAAAGAATTGCATGAGGAAATAGAGGAATTAATAACAAAAAATCCTGAGTTGGGATATACAAGCGTTGCAGAACTTTGCAAAGAGGCTATCCGTTTGAGATTATCAGAAATAAAAATGGAACAGCAGGAAAATTATCTATCACAAGAGGAAATTGAAGAGCTACTCATGATGATTGAGAAATCGCTAAGAAAAAGAAAGTAAAATGCTGATTCAATGCGCAGCAGACTTTCACGGGCGCAAGGAAAAATATAAAAAATTTATAGAAAAAGCTCAAGAGTTGGAGCCAGACATAATTATTCTGGCTGGAGATTTAGGGCATATTGAGGCAAGTATTTTTAAAGAATTGCCTTACAAAATTTTTGCAGTATATGGAAATATGGATGGTGACCTGAGCCATCTTAAAGATGTTATTGTATTTATAGATGGAAGGAAAATAGAATATAAAGGAACAAACATTCTAGGTGTTGGCGCCTCCTATCCAGAAGATGTTGGTGGAGATGTGGATATTATTGTTTCACATGTTCCTCCATACAAAACAAAGGATAAAGCATTTTTTGGAATGCGTATAGGGAGTAAATGGTTAAGAAGTTTGGTTGAAGAAAAACAACCCAAATATGTTATTTGCGGACACGTTCATGAAGATGCAGGTTATATGAAGCTGGGAAATAGCTACATAGTGAATTGTAGTTTGGGTAAAAAAGGAGAAGCGGTTGTAATTGAATTTGACACGGAGGAAATAGATTTTATTGGTTTTTAGCTTTGTAATGCCTAACTTTTATTGCCTCACCCGCTTGGCTTTCTTTCATTTCATATGCATTCATTTTTGCCACGCCAACAGCTCTCACTTCTTCATTATGAAAAACAACGACTTCATCTCCTATCCGTATCCTTTCATCTGCATCCTCAATACCAACAGCAAATACGCTTCCTTTGGGAGTGAAATCCTCAATTTCCACCCAATAATTTCTTCCTAATTTTTTACCTCCTGGATAAGTTAGCGAGAAAAGCCCTCTTTTCATGGAAAAGCTTGCAAGCTGTTTATCGTTTTCATCATATATTTTATAATCTGGGAACTTCCCTTTTACTTTACAATTTTTAAGGAAATTATCTATGTTTTTTCCAAATTGATATAGCAGAATGCTCCTTGCATTTTCGAATCTCCTTTCAGTATGCCTAACCCTTTCCATATCATCCGCTTCTTTAACAGCTTCAGATAATGCCTCCAACGAAGCATCTGATGTTGGATGTTCCTTGCAAGTATTAATTGCATCTATATCTAAATGATTGCTAAGTTCCTTAGGTAAATGATTAATTATCAAATCATATTTATTTTTCTCCAGATAGCTTGAAAGCATATTCTTAATCACCTCTATTTCCTCTTTATCCCAGTATCCTATAACAGAAATATCATAATGAGATGCAGGATATGTGCATTCAAGTTCCCTTGGCACTAAGCCAAGAGGAGATGTGAGAATAACTTCATGAATTGTATATCTGTTTATACTGTTTGCTATTGCCCTATTGAACAATCTGTGAGATTTAGAAGTGGAGTATGGTTTTTTAGCGGAGCATGGAAGCAAAACAAGAACCCTTGCATTCCTCGGCTTTTCATATCTATTTAAAATCCTCTCTCTAAATCTCCTTATATCAGGGCGGTAAAGGGAATATGGCGATGCAATTATTTTGCTTCCAGTAACTGCATAATTTTTTTCTTGATAGTCATAATATTCCATATCTAAAATTCTTATAATGGATGCAAAACTTGTGTTAAAATGGCTTTTTGCCTCAACATATTCTCTTAACTCCCCTCTTTTTATTGCATTTCTTATTTTAATAAGTTCATTTCTCATTACTTCATAATTGTGGAAAAGCAAATCCTCGAAATTATCAATGCCCTTTTTGCAATATTCACAATTACATGGATATTCTTCCATATCTTCCAGCATATATTCTTTTTCGGGAGTAAAATATATTCCCTTTCTGCTCTTTAAAATTACATCTAAAGAATCAAATAAATCTATTCCACAGTAAGAAAGAATAGCCATATTTATCGGATTTGCAATACCAGGAATATAAAGCAATTTATAGCCAATTTTATTCCTTATTCCAACTATTGCAGAAACAAATTCTCTTGGGTTGGAAAATAATTCTTTTGCATTTGCCATTACATACAGAAAAGCATCTTTTAATCCTCCTTTGGCAGAAATTATGGCTATTTCTCCAAAAAATTTCTCGTTTATTGAAAAAATTTTTTCATGAATCTCATCTGTAAAAAAATGAGGATAAATCAAGGCAGGAGGTATGCATAAATTTTCACATTCTTTTGGATAGAAAAAAGTACCTCCACTTTTTATATCCTCATTTAGTTTTAACTCTGCATACGGTGGGGCTGGTATTCTTGGGGAGGAATACCACAGTATATTTGGTATTGTAATTTTTTTCCCAGCAATTTCTGCATAGCCCACTCTTGTATTGGTATCTCTTGCAATAGCTTCGAATCTCACACTGTTATATCCTTTTCCTTAATTTAACTTTTCATATTTATGTCTTCTTCATTAGTTCCTTGTTTACCCAGAAATCTGGTTCTTTGCCATCTAACACTTTCAAAATTTGCTCAGCGCATATAATGCCAGCTCTTATTTGTCCTTCCTTAGTTGAAGCTCCTATGTGAGGAGTGAGAACAACATTGTTTAAGGTTGCAAATGGATTTTCTTCTGGTGGCTCTTTTTCATATACATCTATTGCAGCTCCTGCAATTTTTCCTTCCTTAAGGAATTTATACAAAGCTCTTTCATCTACAACTCCGCCTCTTGCAACATTTATGAGATATGCTGTGGGTTTCATTAAAGAAAGAAGTTTCTCATCAACCATATGATATGTTTCCTCGGTTTTTGGAATGTGTAATGAAACAAAATCTGACTGGCTAAATATTTCTTCCAAGCTTTTCAATTCTGCTCCCATCTTTCTTGCTTTTTCTTCCGTGCAGTGAGGGCTATAAACCAAAACCTTCATTCCCAAGCAATTTGCAATTTTTGCTACTTCTTGGGCAATATTACCTGAGCCTACTAGGCCGAGGGTTTTACCAAGTAGTTCAATTCCCTTTAATTTTTTCTTTGCCCATTCCCCCTGCCTCATTGTTCTATCCGCTATATGAATTTTCCTTGCTAATGCAAACATTAATGCAAAAGTTAATTCTGCCACGCTTCTTGTTGTGCCTGTTGGCGAGTTAACAACATATATGCCTTTTTCGCTGGCTGCTTTCACATCTATATTATCTACACCTATTCCTGCTCTTCCTATAACTTTTAAGTTCTCAGCCTTTTCTATAATATCTTTTGTTACTTTTGTTGCACTCCTTACCATCAATGCATGATAATCTTTAATTTCATTCGCCAATTCCTCTCCTCTAAGCTCCTTAAAAACAACTTCATGTTTTTGCCTTAAAACATTTAAGGCTTCCTCCGCCACTTCATCTGTTACGAGTACTTTCATTTTAAATCACCATTGCTAATACTTATTTATCTTAAATTTCTTACCCTCCCCAGATTGATGCCATTTAAAAGAAAAACATCTGCATTATCAATATCCATAATTTTTGTTATTGCTATATCTATCTTTTCCCTATTTATCGCAATACCACCACAGAGAGGATTAAATGCAGGCATAACAATGAATTTCAATCTTTTTATTCCATATCTTTTATTTATCTCTCCTTTCTTAAATTCTCCCTTTATCCAGCATGGTTCCAGATAGGAGTATCCAACCCTTGTTTTTATTCTTATAAAAGGATGTAAATGTCCCATAATTACAAGCTTACTATGCATTATTTCATGGCTTGGCCATGCATGCCCGTGCAAAAAAGCAACATCCTTTATTTTAAATCCTCTCGCCCCGTAAATTTTAGCCCTTTTGCTAAAAAGCCTGCCATCGTGATTTCCTTTAACAATCCATATCTCTGCTAATTTACTTACTTCCTTTAAAAAATACCTTACCTCTTTTCTTTCCGTTATAATCATTTCTTGCTTTTCTTCCCCTTTTCCAGTTATAACATGTTTCAAATCACCAACTATAATCAATTTTTTTGCATCCTTTTCCTTAATCAATTTTTTGCACTTCTCCAGTAAATTTTTGGTTTGAGTAACTATATTCACTCCCTGCAAATAATAATCAAATTCTATGCCTATATGCAAATCAGCAATTACAATAGCTTTTATCTCCGGGATAAATAAAGCTCTTTCATTCCATATGGGTAAAGCTTTCATTTTCAAAGAATAACTAAGAGAAATTTTAAAATATCTTTTTGCATATTATTCACAGGGCTCGTGGTCTAGGGGTTATGATGTCGCCTTGACGAGGCGAAGATCCCCGGTTCGAATCCGGGCGAGCCCATTCATTGTTTTTGAAATAATTCAATTGTTACGAGAATGGGACATATTGCAGATAAAGTGGCTAATATTATCAAAATGATTTTAAAATAAATGTTTTCTGAAATATTCTCTGTTGACTTTTTAAAAAGTTAGTAATTTTATTCTCATTTTTGGAGGTAGAAATGCAAAAGTAAAAATTGCAACTAGGGTAATGAAAAATAAGAACTGATGAAAGGAAGATGTATTGGAATAAGCATTTAAGAAAATAACTGGAGGCAGTTGATTTGTCCTAGTATGCTACAAAAAAGCTACCAGCCAAGATGAAAATTTCGACTAACCCTACTCTAAATTTAATTTCATCACTTTCATTAAATTTCATAATGATAAAATGTGTGCTGTTATTGAATTTTTTATGCGGAGAATACACCTCTTTTCTTTTCCGAAAATATTTTTTTGTTACACGATTTATTTTTATGAATGAGATGGAAAAATTAAAAGAAATGATGGTTAAAGCAAATGAGGAATTAAAGGATACAGAAAAAATGGAGAGCTTTAAGGAATTGAGGATAAGAATTACTGAAGGAATTTTGAGTGGAGAGATGGAACCATATGATGCATATTTGCAATTTCTCCATGAAATAAATAAGATATATCCAAATGCAACAAAATATTACGGAACAGAGCATTTTGAAGGGAAATTAAGAACATTTATGATAATGAACATACTGAAGAAAATCGGAGAGCTTAAATAAATTCCCAGCTTTTTATACAATCTGGAGGGACATATTCAGTTAACCTTACCATTTTTCCAGCTATAAAAATTTTATATCCTCTTTTCCTCAAACAATTGGCATCTATCACAAAAATAACGACTTCCTTGCCATGTCTTTTTCCAGTAATATATGCATCCTCTTTATTTATGCTCAAATGAACGTACTGCCTCCTCATTGGCTTTATGCCTTCCTTCAAAATTTTATCCAAATTTTGTTTTGTGGTTCCATGATATAATATTTTGCTTTCCAAATCCTCCTCATATTCTATTGTAATTTTGTAGCTGTGTCCATACAAAGCCCTTATCTTATCTCCTTTTATTTCGTATCTTCCTTTCTCATCCCTTGAAACTACCTCTTTTATGTGTTCTTCTCTAACCCAGGAATAAACATTTCTTATTGCATCCACCAACTCATCCATCTTAACAAATCCTTCTTTATCGGGCATAATATTGAATTTATATGGCTCATGCCTTAAAATAAAACTCATTAATTTGCTTAATTTTATTCTCTGCTTTTCATTCATAAAAATTGAAAAAAGAGGGAGGAATTACAAGCCCAGTACTAGTGGGCCGAGTATGAAGCCACTTGCTTCTTTAGTTGCACTTCCTGCTGTAACAGTTATTGTTGTTGGTCCAAA
>CAZBXJ010000039.1:0-7056 GCA_964495775.1 uncultured Thermoplasmatales archaeon
TGCAGCAAATGATTTGGAAGAGCTTGATGTTATAAAAGAGCAAAAGCTGATGAAGAGATTTTTGAATGAGATAAAGAAAGATAGTGGGCTTGCAATATATGGGGAAGAGGAGGTTAGAAAAGCTTTGGAAATGGGGGCACTGGAAGTTGTAATGATTTCTGATGCCTTGCAAAAATTTAAAGTGAAAGCGGTTTGCAAAAATTGTGGGTATGAAATAAATGATGTTGTTGAAAAATTGGATATAAACTGTCCAAAATGTCAGCTTCCTATGGAAATTGTTGAAAAGAAAGATATTGTTGAAGAATATGCTGAATTGGCGGAAAAATATTCAACACAATTTGAAATAATTGGAAGGGAAACAGAAGAAGGGGAAATTTTATATAAAGCATTTGGTGGAATTGCCGGAATATTAAGGTATAAGTTGAATGGATTATAGATAGAATGAAAAGAATGATTGTTATTATCGCAAGGCTTTTTATGCATATTCCAATACAACATTTCTTTCATTATTCGATAAACTCTCATAAATCAGAATGAATATAAATTGGAAGCACATTAACACACATGAAATTTGATTTGGAATGCAGCATTACATTAAGCAAGGAAGCAGAAAATTTGCAGGAGGAGCTAAATGAATTTCTTAGAAGCATAGCAGAAGAAGTTGAGGGAGAAATAAAGGGAGATAAACTTCATTTGAAAATAGTTTCTGCAAAAAAAAGAAGCCATCAGATTGTTTTATTTCTTTATAAAAGGTTAGCAAAGTTTTTTGGGAAAAATAGGATAGGATTAAGAGATATTCATTTAGATAGATACTACATTGAAATTGAATTGGAAAAGGAGCCTATTAAAAAAATAGAAGTTCCTTATGCAGAAGTTGAATTCGATGGTAAAAAAGCAAAAATTCTTATTGAAAATAAAGGTGAGAAATTTTTCTGGGAAAATTATATCGATAGGATAATAAGGCTTGTAAGAGAAAAGGTTGAAAGGCAGTACTATGAAGGGAAAAAGGAATACTGGCAGTTAATTTGGCAAAGTGAAAAGAAAAAAGAAGTATGGAATAAGGATCCATCCGAAGAAATGCAAAAAAGAGGATGGATAAAGTTAATGGGGAAAGGAAAATGGTTCCTCTTTCCGCCCGCCGCCTCCATAATGAGAGCTATGGAAAGAATTGCTGTTGAAGAAGTTGTTAAGCCACTTGGCTTTAAGGAAATTGTTCAGCCAATGCATGTATCTTTTGAAACATGGATAAAAACGGGGCATTTGGAGGGGATGCCAGGAGAAATTTATTACATATGTGAGCCAAAAAGTAGGGAAAGCGAGGAATGGGAGAAATTTGTTGATTTACTTAAAATAAAAAGGAAGGTTGATGAAGAAGAGCTTATGAAAAACTTAAAGCCTCCTAAAGAAGGAGTATGCTATGCTCAGTGTCCAAATATATATGCTTCTTTAGCTGGGAAAACAATTGCTGAAGATAGTTTGCCATTGCTAATTTTTGACCGCTCTACTCCTTCAGATAGATATGAGGCTGGAGGGAAACACGGGATAGAGAGAGTTGATGAATTCCACAGGATTGAAATTGTTTATATAGGAACAAAAGAACAGCTGGCAGAGATAAGAGAAAAACTAATAGAAAGATACAGGCATGTTTTTGAGGATATTTTGGATTTAGAATGGAGGATGGCAAAAGTTACACCTTTCTATCTTCAACAAGCAGGAATAGTCGGAAAGGAAGAAGATGAATTAAAAGGAACCATAGATTTTGAAGCATGGCTTCCTTATAGAGGAGATAGGAGTAAAGAATGGCTTGAAATACAGAATGTTTCAATTGTTGGAGATAAATATGTTAAGGCTTTCAATATAAAAGCTCAGCGCAGTCAGCTATGGAGTGGTTGCTCTGGCATTGGTTTAGAAAGATGGATGGTTGCATTCTTGGCTCAGAAAGGATTAGAGCCTGAGAATTGGCCTAAAACTTTCAAAAAATATTTGCCAGAGCTTCCTGAAATGCCAAAGTTCCTCTAATTAAAATTTGCTTTAATTGAATTAAAATTTATCATAAAAAATCCTTTTTATTTATAATTAGCATATGTAATCATGTTGAATGTAGCGTGCAACATAAAAGAAGTCATTGATAGCGTTCTTCAAAATTACGTGCCCAAAGAAATTTCTTCCCCTGTTGAGAAAGCATTGTATGAGCCGAAGATGATTTTTAATGAACCCAAGGAAAAAATGGATGAATATAGACTGAATGCAGTAAAATATGCTTTTAAACATCATTATGAAAATAATAGATTTTATAGACAGCTATGCAAGGAAAAGCAAGTTACACCAGATGACATAAAAAGTATAGATGATTTTGCAAAAATCCCCCTTTTGCCCCATAGATTTTATAAAGATTATCCCTCCGGAAGAGATTTTGCTTTGTGGCTCGCAAATTTAATGAGTGTTGAATTGCCAAGAATAGAAATTGAAAAGAAAAAGCCAACATATGATGATGTGATAGAAGATTTCCAGAAAGCTGGAATAACTGTTTGTTTTAGTAGCGGGACAACGGGAAAATTTACTTTTATACCAAGGGATAAAAAAACTTATAAAATGGGACAATACGCAATAGCAAGATGTGCAATTGAAATGTTGAGCCATTGGTATGATTATGATACAAATGCTTACCTTCTCTTTCCAAATCCAAAGAAAACAAATATTTATGTTGGCAAAGTGACAAATGTCTTATTTGATGCAATAAGAGATGTAAAAGTAGCTATAAATACAAAAATTACAACAGATATTTTGCGAATTTCAATGGGTGTAACCTTTAATTTCAAGGAAAAAATGATGTATAAGGTAATTAAGGCAAAAAGCAAGAAAATGAATCAGGAAATGATAGACAATATTTTGAAATGGCTTGAAGAAATGGACAGAAAAAATGAAAGAATATTCTTTGCCGGCGCCCCCTTTATTTTGGATGCTGTTATGGAAAAGCTTAAGGAAGAGGGAATATATTATGATTTTGGAGAAAGAGGAGCTGTTTTAACTGGAGGTGGATGGAAGATACATGAGGATAGGAGATTGCCAATAAAAGAATTTAGGGAAAAAGTAAAAAGATATCTTGGCATACCAGAGGAAAATTGCTTAGATTTATATGCAATGGTGGAAGGAAATGGATTTATGGTTCACTGCCCAGAAGGACATTATTTACATATACCAACAACATATTATCATCCAATGGTTGTTGATGAAGATGGCATGCCTTTAGAATATGGTGAGGAAGGAAGATTTGCCTTCTTAGATTCTTTAGCTTTAAGCTACCCAGGATTTATAATAACTGGAGATAAAGTTAAGCTGCATGAAGAGTGTCCAGCCTGTCATAGAACAACACCTGTATTAGAGCCGGAGATAACAAGAGTAAGGGGAGAGGAAATAAGAGGTTGTGCAGAAGAAATGAGAAGATTGTTATTGGAGGGATGAAAATGTTGAGGGACTGGATGGATAGAGGGTATATTATTCCTTTAAAAATGCTAAAGGTAACATTAAATGCTCTGCCCCCATTAATAAAAGCTTTGGTAAAACATCCAATTTATATTGCAAGAAGTAATAGAAAGGCAGATAAAAATCCACCCGCTTACGGAAAACCATCATATGAAATTCCAGAATATGAGCCAGGAATGAAATATTGCAAATCAAATGAGAAATATCTTCGCCCCACCCATCTATGCAATCCTCATGCAAAAGAAATAATTGCTTTGGCGAATAAGCTCGGAGCTTTTCAGGTAGATGAGTGGACATATGCAAACAATGTTTTTAAATTTGTTAAGGAAAACATAAAACTTGCATTTGTTGGATTGGATAGAGAAGTAGATACTTTGAGGAGAGGAGCAGGAACATGCATCCATCAACTGTCTCTTTTTGCAGCTCTGTGCAGGGCTGGAGGGCTAAAAGCAAGGTATAAGCTATATAGCTTGGCATTGGTGGAGCCTCTTTATCAAAATATGGTGGAGGCATCTCCAGTGCTAAAAGAATGGTATGATGCTTTGGGAGCTTTCATGTTGCATGGAACAGCAGAAGTTTATGTAAATGGAGAATGGGTTGTGGCGGATCCAACATTTACGCCTGAATATGAAGCGGCGATGGGCCTGCCATTGGCAAAACTTGGAGAGGATCCATTGGGAGTGTGGAATTATCCTGTTGAGGGAACAACAATGCTTCTTGAAGGATTGCCATATGGAGTAGGGATTGCATGGAATTTCTTGGTAAACTTTTTGGCGAGGGGAGAAAGATATAAAATTGACCGTGGCTTGGAAGAGGCAAGGAAAAGAGGAAGGGAAATATTGGAAGAATTGGGAAAAGAAGAGTATGATAGAATGGCAAGAGAAAGATATAAGGCAAAGATACCAAAAATAACACTGGAAAGATGTCCGAATCTGGTGTTCAGATAAAGTTTATATGCGACGTAATGCTCGGCACCTTAGCCAAATGGCTCCGCATTCTTGGATTTGATACAAAATATTCCAGAGATTTTGAAGATGATGAAATTTTGAGGATAGCTGAGGAAGAAAATAGAATTGTTTTAACAAGAGATAAGCTATTGGCAAATAAAGCCAAGAAAGCAGTGTATATAAATGAAAGAAGCCTTGATGAACAGATTAAAAGAGTGTTGAATGAGCTCAAAATAGATGTGGATGAGAGAAAAATATTGACAAGATGCATTTTATGCAATGTTAGGGTAAAAAGAATAGAAAAGGAGAAAGTAAAGGGAAAAGTGCCGCCACATGTTTTTGAAATTCATGATGAATTCTGGATTTGCCCAAATTGTAAAAGAATATATTGGGCTGGAACACACTGGCAGAATATGGAAGAAAAGATAAAGGAAATTTCTAAGTGAATAAAGGATTTTATGATATTTTTATATAGTGCATCATTATTTTACATTATGATAAAATTGGTTTATCTAATTCCTCTTTTATTGCTACTTCCTTCATTTACAGCTGAAAAGGAAAATGCATTGCAAGAACAGGAAGTAAAAATCTCTTTTATTTTTTCAACTGAAGGATATGGATATTCCTTGCCAACTGGAACAAATATAATAGTTTCGAGGCATTTTATAATGTGGTATTACGAGAATGGTACGACAAAATCATTTATTCCGGAATTTGAAATACATGGAAAGCAATTTGGTATTGGGATAATTTTCTTTGGATTGTGGAAATCTCCAAGCTTATTGAAACAGCCTGGAAATGTAACGGGTATGGGCTTTGGATTGGTTATTTTATTTTATAACTTTTCATCTCCTAAGCTTTTTCTCAATTTCTTCAATGAGGATGGAAGTTGGGCAATCCAAAATAGTATAGCCTCTGTTGCCCTCGTAAATAAATCCTTGTTGAAGCAATGATTGGAAGGTTTTATCAAAATTTTCTATTTTAATTCCATATTCTTCTTCCTTTATCTGCAATGTTTCTTTTATGTCATCTATTGAAACATAAGCTTTATTTTTGCATGCTGTTGCAACAGCTAAAAGCAAAATCGTTTCATCATCATCCAAGCTCTGTATGTCGCTCATCCATTCCTCTCTGTTAGCCTCTCTAATATCTTCAATTTCTATTTTTTCATGCCCTTTGCTTTCTGCAATCATTGCAGATTGTCTCAGCAATTCTATGCCAGTTCTCATATGTCCTGGAGAGTTAAGAGCTATCTCTGCAATAAATGATATGGAATCATCGTCATATGTGTTTGGATAAAGACTTTCTTCCGCTCTATAGAACAAGATTTCTTTTATTTGTTCCCAAGTGTATGGCTTAAGCTCTACAATGGATTTTCCTGCAAAAGTGCTCCATGTAGCATCATCATTTATAATCTGTCTTAAAATGAAATGGTTTCTTGTGATTGCAATATATCTTATTTTTCTGCCAAATTCATATTGCCTCGATAGTGTATAGGCAAAATGTCTTAGCTCATCTGCATGCATTCCATCAATTTCATCCAAAATAATTGTTTTCCCTTCTTCAATCTCATTCCATAATTTTTGAGTTGGTAGACCAGCTGGATTGAATCTTGGCTTTAATTGTTTTAAAATATCTTCCAGCACTCTGTGCTCTGTTTTATTGACATAGCAATTTACATATGCATCTCCTCCAATGTAGCGGGCGAGCATTGTTTTTCCTGTGCCTACACTTCCGCTTATCAAAACTTTCCCTGCTTTAAGATAAAGTTTTATTTTGTTTATTTCTTCATCCCTGCACAAAATTTTACTTGGAATATAAGATAATTCCAATTTACTTGCATCTTTAATAATCACAAATATCAAAAGACATTTAGATAAAAAACTTTGCGATTGCAATAATATACAAATGGAAATGCCTTGGGATAATTCTATCTGGGAAATGAAATTAGTTTTTCTTAACTTTACGGAAGGAAAAACAGTTTATGAAAAGTTAATTTAACATATAATGATGCTTCATGCTTCCTTCTTTGATAACATGTGGAAACACTGATATAATCGAGGGTTATCGAAAAATTTCGTGAAATTTATACTGGCAAAGGCATGATGTCGGATCTTTATTTTGATAGAAAAAGCAAGAGAGGTGACTATTTGCTACCAACCCATATGAGGCACATAATTGCCATGGCAATTATTCATAACATACTTACATGGCAATTATTCATTCTGATTTTTTGACACCTATGTAAAGCCCGCCTGTCTTTATATGCAATTGTGAACAGATGGAACTAATCCAGCCATAGGAAAATATTTTCTTTTCATCTGGAAATCTGTTTACATCTCCCATTTCTGCCAATATAACTAAAGCTGAAAATGTAGATATTCCTGGTATGCTTTTTAAGCAATTTTGCTTCTTCCAATTTTCCCATAATGGTGAGATATGTTTCTATTGCAGGATTTTTTAAGCTGTACAACCATTCTTTTCCAGCTTTAGTAAAAATATTTCCTTTATGTTCAATTCCTCTCTGACAACTCAGCATGTTAAATCTGCCAATATTTTTGCATCTGTTTCATCGCTTTTAATCTTTGCTTCAGCTATAGCTCTTGTTTTTAATGGATGTGCCACT
>CAZBXJ010000040.1:0-6860 GCA_964495775.1 uncultured Thermoplasmatales archaeon
CAGCATTAACAACATCAATTGCTTTTCTTTCAAATATTTCATCAACTGTACCAACGCTCCGAACTTTCGGCATAGTTTGCTCCTTTGGCATCTTTTCTTGCTTTTTTATAACTCCGTATATTGCATCTTTTAGGAGGGGAATAAAAAGGAAGAAAAGGAAATTCTATATTCCAGGAAATGGGAAAATCGTTTCCATCGCCATCATTTTTACAATTATAACTGCATATTTTGCTTTCAATATAGAAGCGGAATTTGATATGCTTGATTTTCTTCCAGAAAAACTGGAGATTACCAAGGATATAAACTATATGCTGAAAAATTTTGAAATTGCGCAGGGTGAAGAAGCCATTATTTTGGCAAGAGGCAATGTTGCAAATCCATCATTTCTTAAAAATTTATACAATACCCAGAAAAATATTGAGGATGATAAATTCGTTATAAAAAGCGAGATAAATTCCATCCTTACATTAATGGAGGATTATGCAGAAAAATCTCCTTTTGATTTGAGATATAATAAAAGCTTTTCCATTGAGTATAAAAAATATTTTGAAAATGGCATTCCTAAGGAAAATGTAACTGAAGAGGATATTAAAATTCTATTCAATTTACTTTTTAAAATTGCTCCAGATGATGTAAGAAGAGTTTTGCATCCCAGCTACAACGAGTGCCTTATAAGAATTCCAACAAATACCGGAAAAAAAGAAGAAAATATCTCTATTTTGTATAAACAGCTCAAAGAAGATTTGGAAATAGAAAATGCTGTAATTACAGGAGGAATAATATCGGGATATGTTATCCTTAAGGCATTTAGAAGTAGTCAGCTTAAATCTCTTTTCATTACAGTTGTTGTTTCTTTTATAATTTTAGAAATAATTTTTTACAGAAGAACAAAATTTCTTCTATCTGGCTTTTTATGCCTTCTTCCAGTTATTCTTTCCGCCACATGGATTATAGGAACAATGTCAATGCTTGGGATACCATTAACCATAACAACAGTCAGTGTTGCTTCTCTGGCGGTGGGGCTTGGTATTGATTATTCGATACATATTTCATACAGATACCTTGATAAAAAACGGGAGATTGCATCAACTGCTTTTGCTTTATTAGGCTCAGCTTTAACAACAGTATCTGCCTTTGCATTGCTCTCCTTTTCTCCCCTTCCTCCTTTACGCCTTTTCGGCATATCAATAGCCATAGCCATATCATATAGCTTCGTTGCCTGCGTTTTTGTTCTACCAGCAATTCTTAAAAGAATATTTCCATAACTCGCAATAGTGCTTCCCAAATGAAAAATTGATTATCAGGCTTGCATGGAAGAGAACTTATTTCATTTTTCATTCATTGTTATTTTAGCTTTATTTATGAGAGGAATGTTGCCATTGAATAATTCATTCCCATTTTTCCAGTAATTTTCCATTTTTCCATGAATAAATGGCTGCTAAACTTAAAATGGCGGAAATACAGGCAAAAACAAGCATGAAGAGCACAAGCATAATGAATTGACTAATCATTTCATATTCCATCAAGAAAATTGGTATTCCTCCTCCTATTAGGGCTATTGTTGCTTCTGCCAGTGATGGGCTTTTTCTGCTTAATGTAACTTTTATTGCTTGTAATCCACTTCTTCTTGTTATTTCTTCCCTCACTCTTTCTGTGATATGGACAGCAAAGTCAATTCCAACTCCTATTGCTATTGATGACACTGTTATTGTCGCCACATTTAGAGGAATGTTAAGCAATACAAGCATACTTGGCTGCCAAATGAGAAGCAAAATTATTGGAATGATACTAAATGAAGCATGTTTAAAGGAACGGAAAACAAGCAACAGGCAAACATAAACTAAAATTAAGGAAATGAACATAAAACGGAATTGCTGACTTAGGAGAAGTTGATTCAATTCAACTGTAATTGCAGCAAGTCCTGTAAGTTGGGAAATTTTTCCGTAACCATTTATCTCCCTATTATATTGCGCAATTATTTGATCTATAGAATTAACGCTTCTTTTTGTTTCTTTAAGAGGCATAATTGGCATTTCAACATAAATTAAAGTTTTGCTATAATTTTCATCTAACATCATTATTTTATATTTATCTGGCAAATTCTCGACTAATCTTCTTGTTTCCTCTCTCGTTTTTGGCAGTCTTCCAAAATTCATTTTTTTGATTACATCTACAACAGAATACATTGAAACATTTTCTACACCTGTATTAATTATTTTTTCCATTTCATCTAATTTTTCCAGCAATTTTGGCTCTAAAATTCCTTCTGGAGAGCTTTCCACCAGTATAACTCCAGATTGTCCAGCATTAAATTTGTTTGAGTATTCCTTCATTATAACCATGCTCTGCATTTTTTGAGGCATCATTTCCCATACAGAAGATTTTGTTGATACTTCTGGGATGGAAATTATTGAAACTATGGTAACAATGGCAAGCAATCCCAATATTTGCTTTCTATATCTTGTTAAATTAGCCAGAGAATTCCATTTCAACTCGACTCTTTTTCTCGGTGTAAATGCAATTAATAAGCATGGAATTAAAATCATTGTTGATATGAAACAATAAGAAACGCCTATGACAAAAGCTAATCCCATGTTTTGGATGGGAGGCATAATGGAAGTAATTAGTGATGCAAAGCCAACTATTGTTGTAATTGCAGAGAGAAAAACAGCTTTTCCTGTTGTTGCAATCATTCTTTTAACTGCTTCTTCTTTTCCATCTCTTATTTCCATAAAATAGTTTATCATGTGGAGCGAATATGCAACTCCTAATGCACCCAATAAAGGAAGAACGGCTATAACAGTTGGAGCAAATTCTACAGGCATCATTCCCATTGTTCCAAAAGTAAGAGCTACTGAATATAAAACAGGAGCTATTGCAATTAATACAGTTTTCATATCTTTATGGAATAAGTAAAGAATGAATAAAAGGAAGAGTAAGGAGAGAGCGCTAACACCATATACCCTCTCCATTATCCATTTTATTGTTTCTGAATATAAAGTGAGCATACCAGTTGGAATAGCCTTAACATTATTTGTACTTTCAACAATTGGATATACTTTTTGATTGAGTAGAGTATCGACATCTGCATCCTTATTAGTTGTAACTATAATAACTCCATTCCTATAATCCTTTGATATAAGCTTATATTTTATTTCATCGGGAATAAATCTTAGGAGGAAATTCACATATTTTTGACTATCAGGTATCTCATCTCTTCCAATTACAGGTATATTGGCATTTGTATCTTTTATAAGGGAGGCGATGCTTGCTGTATATGTTACTTGGTCGCTTTCGTCTTCTGTTGGATTTAAAGCTGTTTCCATGCTATCTATTTCTTTTAAACTTTCTACATTTGTCAGGTTATTAGCTTCGAGATAAATCATAAGAGAATCAACAGGCCAATCCTGCCTGATTTTATTAAGTAAATCAACGCTTGGCTGGCCTGCTGGCATATAAACTTCAATGTCGGAAGTTATGGTTACATTTACTGCTTGGAGAGCTATAAAGAAAGTAATGATTGAAAAAATGAGAATAGTGAGCTTAGGTTTTTTAAGTATAATGTCATACTGCATACCAATCCTTCCTTAATTTTTATATTCTATTTAAAATTACCTAAATCTCCTCCATATGACAAGGAGCAGAGCAACAACCAATACAAAGATTTCAAAGCCAGGTGTTTTTCCTCCTCCGTCATCAGCCACGCTCACAGTTATTGTTGTTGTTGATTCCTCACCATAATTATCGATTACGGTGAGCTTTACTTTATATTCTCCTGGCTTGGTATAGGTATGGCTTGGATTTTGCTCATTGCTTGTTGAACCATCTCCAAAATCCCAGAGATAATAAACAATTTCTCCATCCTCATCATAACTATTGCTTTTGAAAAATATTTTTGTTCCTACTTTTGGCTGAGATGGGCTATAGCTTATTTGAGCAACAGGAGGTACATTTTCTTTTGGATTATAACTGTAATCTACAAGATTTATCATTATCTTCTGATTTCCTCCGGTATCCATTATTTTTTCAATCATTCCCTTTTCTTCATTCCAGAATAAATAAGTGTTGTTTAAAGGAACAATTTGCCCAAATGGATTGTAGTTTGATTCTATTATGTAAACTTCTCCGCTCTTCTTTATGCATTTGAAGGAAAATTCAACTTCTCCGCTTATTGGCTCTTCTGTTGGAAGACCTTGATAATAAAGGATTGCATTGGAACGAGCAGTCCATTGTTCTCCTTCATTTACAGGAAATTGCATGAAATCAAGAGGTGGAGTATATTCAGTTGTAACTTCAAATGTTCCGGATGGTAAGCCCGGTATAGGAACATTTGTTGATATGTTGAAATCAAGTGTATTTTCATTTTTAACTACTGCAAGCTTATCTGTTGAAAAATAGATTAAACCATCCATTTTCATTCCAAAATTTCCCTCAATTGTTTGATTTTGTCCGAAAAGATTGCCTTCTAAGGAAAATGTTCCTTCAACAGTTCCATTTATCTGTGCTTTATAGCACCCAACAATGCTATCATTTAATTGGAGGGTTTCAATACCAATAACTTTAAGCACTAAATTAAATTTCTCTGTTGCAAGTGTAATGCTGAATGAATAATTTTCAAGGTTAATGTCTTCCCTAACATTATAATTCCCCTGATATTTCCAGTAGTCGCCAACGCTCCAGTTTGGCTTTTCTAATGAAGCATTTGCCAATGGAATAAGCAGAATCAACAGGAATGGCAATAGCTTTAATTTCATATTGCTTTATTGGCATGGCATATAAATTTTTTTGCGTGCAAACTTCAAATTAAATCTCCTGTCTTTCTAAAATTTCTCCAGCAATGTTTCTTTTCATTGCTTCCTCAATATTTTTTTCATTGGCAAGAACCCACATTAATTTAATCCACGCTACTTCTGGAAGCATATCCTCGCCTTCTATCACACCCGCTTTTAATAGCTTCCTTCCAGTTGAA
Source organism: uncultured Thermoplasmatales archaeon (assembly GCA_964495775.1). Classification (GTDB taxonomy): domain Archaea; phylum Thermoplasmatota; class E2; order UBA202; family JdFR-43; genus JAPDJP01. Next base: position 4,970 of record CAZBXJ010000040.1, read on the forward strand.
TAAACATTTAAATTAACTCTTCCTTGTAAGCATTGTGTAGTAATTACAACTGGAATTCCTTTCTTAGTTAATTTTCTTATTGATGGAATTAAATCATCACTTACATGCCCCAAACCAGTTCCAGCTATAACAACACCATCTTTTCCATCTACAATTTTTTCAAAATCCTCTCTTTTTAATCCCGGATAATAAAAAAGAAGGGCAACGTTTTCATTTAAATTCGGCATTATCCTTACTTTTCCACTTTTCTTCTTTTCATATTTTTCATAAAATTCTATTTTTCCATTTTTTACTATGCCAATTGGCTTTGAATTTAAGGAAACAAAAGCATCTCTGCGTGATGAATGCATTTTTCTTACTTTTGTAGCTCTATGGATGAAACAACCATTTGAAGAAATGCTACTGTGCATAACAACAACCACTTCTCCAATATCTGATAAGGCAACATATGCAGAATTCATTAAATTTTGGAAAGCATCGCTACTTGGCCTGTCAGAAGAGCGCTGACTGCCTACAAAAACAACTGGATTGTTTAGATTTTTTAACATAAATGCCAGAGCTGTTGAAGAATATGCCATGGTGTCTGTACCATGTGTTACAATTACTGGCATATTTTTATTCAGATATTTTGCAACTTCTCTTGCCATTCTCTGCCAGTCCTTTGGCTTTATATTTTCGCTAAACTTTTGAAATAAAATTTTTGCTTCAACATTGCATATGTCAAAAATTTCTGGGACTGCAAAAGCAAGTTCCTCTGTTGTTGCTGCTGGATGAACTGCACCAGTTTCATAATCAACATAGCTTGCTATTGTTCCTCCTGTGCCTATTAAAGCCACAGTTGGCTTATTTTCGTCATATGGAATTTCTCTTTTCTTTGCAATTCTTTCTTTTCTCCTTTCAATAACTTTTATTTTGCAATCCTTAGTTAATTTTATTCCAATGTTGTATCCATTCTTCAATTTTATAATCAAAATATCCTTTCCACTAAATGCATGGCGAGGCATTACTATGCCTTCATATATCCTTCCATCCTTTTCTACTCTTACAAAATCACCGATTTCAACCATTAAAAATTAAATACAAGTTCCTATATAAGCAATGCCAATAGCCCCGTGGTGTAGCGGTCAAGCATGGCGGACTTTGGATCCGCCGACGGCAGTTCGAATCTGCCCGGGGCTATACTTTAAATATTATGGCAAAGGAGCCAATTAATATGCCAATTATTTTTTCATCTTTCACAACCTTTGCATTATCTGCCTTTGCCATTGCTTTTAATTTGAGGAGCCCAAAGCCAAAAATGAAAGAGCTTTTTTCATAGCAAATTAGCTTTTCTTCATTTGGCTTAAGCAGGGCAATGCTTCCATTTTGTTTCGGAGGAGCAATGAATAGGATGGAGCAATCTATCCACATTTCCCAGCTTACATTAATTGCATTGCTTTTCCCAACATTTTTAATTAATGCACAGGAAGAATCAATGATTTTTATTTCTAAGGTGGTATCAGGATACTCTTGATAAAAATTAGGCAATAAAAGAATGGCAATTGCTATTGCTACATATATCTTCATGTTATTATTACTTCACAAAATAAATTTATTATGGATTTTGCGAGGTGCGCAAATTAATGAAAGAAGTGGTTGTTATGGCTTTGTTGCATGGAAGGAACAGATATAGCAACATTCCATTTCATTAATTTTCGATAATCCTGCTTTGTAAATGCAAATTTTTTATACTCTTACATAACTTCCATCTTCCATCATAAATTATTTATTTGCATCGCTATTAATAAGCCAGAATTAGGTGTTTAAAATGAAACCTCAAATGGCATATGACCGGGCAATTACTGTATTCTCTCCAGATGGTAGGTTATTTCAGGTAGAGTATGCAAGAGAA
>CAZBXJ010000041.1:0-6824 GCA_964495775.1 uncultured Thermoplasmatales archaeon
CCCCATAAATCAATGCATGCTGAAACGTTTGAAGGATATCCTTCATTTCCGCTATTTCCTTCATATTCTGGCTCTGTTAAATATGTTGCATGTAAAGCCGTAATTGCTCCTGCTGATCCTCCTACCAAAGCAATTCTGCTCGTATCAATGCGCCACTGCTCTGCATATCTCCTGAAATAGCGTACAGCCGCCTTAGCATCATGCATTGCTTGAGTTATTGCATGCTCCGTTACATCACCTGGTTTTTGTAACCTATAGTTTATTGATGCTGTTACATATCCTCGCTTTGCAAAGGTTGTGCAGAGGAAAACCCATTGCTTATCTGCCTTATCTCCTCCTGTAAATCCACCGCCATGAATGAAAATTATTAGTGCTCTTTTACTGGCTTTATCCCCATGTGGTTCATAAACATCCATTTTTAGCTCGATGAGATGACCATAGCTGTCATAATTTTGCCCATATACAACATCTTTTTTTATATCTACTCTTGAAAAAATTTCATGCTTATATCTAATTCCTATTCCACTAACTTTTGGATTTATAAAAGGAATAAGCAGTAAAGCAATGCAAATTGCAAGTAACTTTTTCATAATGAAAATTTTTGAATTAAAATTAAATTTTTTGTTTCTATTCCTCGAAGAAGACAAAGCTCGTTATTCAAAATCACACTTGTGGAATTCATATTTTATTTTGCCATCCATTTTACATTTGCCAAAGTAAATGTCATTGTAAGGTATTGGATCCTTTATCCAGTTTTCACAATTTTTGCAAATTTTAACTTGCAAGATTGCCTCTTTTCTTTGCACAACATTTTATTCATCCCTACTTTTTATTTAATTTGTGTGCAAGCCATTACCAAGCAATGGTATTGCTAAATTTTTGTCAATTATAATTTACAAAACAAAATAAGATATTTTGTCCTTTTCCATAACAAGCGCATCAAAAATTTTAGTCATGTATTCTCCTTCTGGAGTTAATTTATACTTTCTGTTTACTTTTTCCACCAAATTCATTTCGTGTAATTTTTTAAGATGAAATGCAATTTTTGAGGAGTATTTTACATCCAATAATTTCATTATCTCACTATATTTTAAGGATCCGTGCATCATAATGAAATGTAAAATTTTTCGCCTTACGGGGCTTTTAAAAATTTCTATCATTTTTTCAACATTTTTTACCTCTCCTTTATAAATAGCATCCAATAACCTCTTTTCCTCAACGCTCTCGCAAATAAAAACTATCTTGATGTTTTTTTCATCTGCCAATTTTTGGAGTTTCATCAAATAATTCTTTAAAATACCTTTTTCATTCAACAATTTTATCCCTGTATGTATGATAAACCCGTTCTTTTTGACTAACTTCTCCACATGAGACAGGATTTCTTCAATACTTTTATCACTTAACCGTAAATTTTTTTCAACATCTAATCCATATTCATTCCTGATTTTTTCTGGGTTTTCAGAAATAAGGAGAGTATCTGAACCAATATAGTTTCTTAAAAAATCTACAAAAGGATGGTATTTTTTCCTGCTTTTTATTTTATTTAAAATTTCCAATAGTCTACCAGTATCAAATGGTTTTTGAATATAATCTACCGCTCCCAACTTCATTGCCTCTACGGCACTTTCTACCTCTCCATAACCTGTTATTACAATGAAATTTGTTTTTATTCCTTTTCTTCTCGCCTCCTTCATAATTTCTATGCCAGATATATCTGGAATTTTTAAATCAAGGAGAACAGCATCATATCCTTTTACAAGCATTCTTAATGCATCCTTCCCTCTGTATGCAACATCTACATCAAAATTTTTTAAGGTAAGATATTTTTTCATCTGGGAAAGGAATGTTTCGTTATCATCAACAATTAAAATTTTCATTTTTTCAACCTCACTTTTACTTCAGTACCCCCTCCTTTTTTACTTTTGATTTTAATTCCGCCTCCGTGTTCTTCCGCAATCCAGTTTGCAATGAAAAGACCGAGTCCGGTTCCCTCTCCTAAGGGGCGGGTTGTAAAAAATGGTTTTAAAGCATTCTTCTGGATATCTTCGCTCATTCCGGTTCCATTATCTCTTATAATTATATCGACTGCATTTTTATTTTCTACTGCATCTATAATAACAAAGTGATTATTCTTATTTTCATCTTTAGCCATCACAGCATTTTTTATTATATTTACAAAGCATCCAAGCAATCTCTGCCTATCTCCTTTTATCTCTAAATCATTAACTCTATTGTCTATAATTACATCATCAGCTATGCCCATCCTTTTAACTTTTTCAATAGCTTCTTCAATAACCTCTCCCAAATTCACCCTTTTTTTCTCTTTAATTTCCATTCTGGAGAAGCTAAGAACATCTCTTATTATGCTTGTTGCATTTTTAACTTCATTTTTAATTACTTCTAGCTCATTTCTATATTTCTTAACCCTCTCTGCCAAATATTCGGCGGTAACAAGTATGTTGGCTAATGGCGTATTTAATTCATGAGCCACAACAGCAGCAATCCTTCCCAGAGATGCTAATTTCTTCTGCTCGGCCAATCTTTCTTCCATTTCTTTTTTTTCTGAAATGTCAATAGCAGTTATGGCAATATAAGAAGAACCATCCTCATGAATTAATACCCCTGTTATGAGCATTGGGAAAATTTTTCCATCCTTTCTTTTTTGGTAAATTTCAATAGCATCTATTTTTCCGTTTTCAATAATTTTTTCTTTGATGTGAAGCAATAAGTTGCCACTGCAAGAAATTTCTTTAATATTTTTTCCAATAAGTTCTCCTTTTTCATATCCATGAACTCTCGAAAAGTATTCATTTACATATGATATTCTCCCGTTTAGATCAAATATAAGAACACCATAGTTTGCATTATCTGCTATAGTTTTAAATTTCCTTGATTCTTTTTCTGCTTCTCTTTGTTTTGTTATGTCTCTTGAAAAAATAGCTATTTGAGTAACTTTTCCATTTTCATCGAATACTGGATAAAAATGATGGTCAAACCATCTTCCTTTTCTACTGTCTATAAAATGGGCAGGTTTCTTTGTTTTTTCAATTTCTCTTACTTTTTTGGTTCTATATTCATATATATCTGGTGGCAAATATTCATTTATATTTGTGCCTATTATTTTCTCCTTTTCCTTGCCCAAGGCTTTTGCCATTGCATTATTTAAATTCAGAATTGTCCCATCTGTTTTGGCAAGAAGCATTAAATCATGTGTAGCATCTATAAGAGTTTGTGTAATTTTCTCAGCTTTTCTTTTTTCTGTTACATCTATACCCAAAGCAACAGATCCAATTATCTTTCCATCTTCCACAAGATTTCTTGAATACCATGATATAATTTTCTTCTCTCCGCTTTTTGTTGTAATAGTTGTTTCAAATGATTCAACTTCTTCTCCCCTTATTATTTTCATTGCTTTGGCAAAAATCTTTTTTCTATAATTATCATCTGGATAAAGCCATTCCCATATCTTTTTATGCCCTACTACCTCTTCTGCCTTATAACCGCTTATTTTTTCTGCTGCCTTGTTCCACAAAATTACATTTCCCTTCTCATCCAGAACATCTATCCAAACATTTGCATTCTCAATAATACTCTCCAAAAACTTATTTAGCTTCTTTAACTCATCTTGAGCTTTTTTCTTTTCTGTAATATCTATATCTAATCCTCTATATCCTTTTAAATTTCCATTTTCATCTAAAACCGGCACGCCACTCGTAAGAAGCCATCTTTCCTCACCATTCTTATGCAAATTTCTATTAAGAAAGCTTCTAAACGGTTTTTTCTCCTTAAAATTTTTAAATGCCTCTCTCTTTAGCCTTTCCCTATCTTCTGGATGGAATAAATCATAAAAGTGTTTTTTCCCTACAATTTCCTCTGGCTTGTAGCCCAGAATTTTTTCAATAGCTGGGCTGGAAAATGTATACAGTCCATTTTCATCAACTTCCCATACCCATTCATTTACATTTTCTATAACTTGTTTTAATCTTTCCTCCATTTCTTTTAACTCCGTTATATCCTTTGCAAATATAGCAACTTGAATAACTTCTCCATCTTCATTCAATATGGGATAGTATGTATTGTCGAACCATCTTCCTTTTCTACTATCTATAAAATGAACAGGTTTCTTTGTTTCAATAACTTCTTTTAGATAACCAATTCTTCTTTTAAAGGTCTTTTCATCCAAAAGATATTTGTAATCGTAAATGCTTTTTCCAATGGCTTCCTCTCTTTTTACCCCTAATGCTTTTTCCATTGTTTCATTATATTCAAGAATAGTGCCATCTTTTTTTATTAGCAAGATTAAATCATGGGTGGCGTTAAATAAAGCCCTCAACATTTCTCCCTTTTCCTTCAATGCTCTTTCCTTTTCAACTAACTCTGTTATATTGTGAAAATTAACAACTATTCCATTTACTACTGGATTTTTCAACAAATTTCTACCCTTTACATTAGCATATATGTGCTTGCCATCTTTACATAAAACTCTAAAACTGGTTGAAACCACTTTCTCCGGATTATTTAAAGTTTCTTCAAATTTTTTCAAGACAATTTCTAAGTCATCAGGATGGACAAATTCTAATGCACTTCTTCCTACAATTTCCTCCTGCTTATACCCCAAAATTTTTTCGATGGATGGGGAAATGTATTCTACAATTGTATTTTCATCAATAACCATAATTACGTCTGTGCTTTCTTCCACCAATGCCTGGAAATATGCTTTGCTTCTCCACACTTCTTCCTTACTTTCCATTCTTTCGACAATATCTGCAATTTTCATAGCTATATGTTGCAAAATTTGTTTTTCTTCCTCAAAAAAATCTCCTGGGGTTTCAACAACATAACCAACTTTAATTTCTCCTCTCTTATTTCCATTTATCTGTATATCTGCAGATAAAAAAGCCTGCATTGTTTCATAATTTTCAGAGAAATATTCTTTTTCATCTAAAATAATTTTGCAACAAGCTAATTCAGAATGTTGTAAAATATTTGGCACAATGTTGGCAACTGCGAACAAAATATCATCTAAATTTTCTTTCTCTCTTGAAACCTTCTCTATTTCATATAGACAGCTAAGCATTTTTATTTTTTCCTTTAAGCTATGCATTATACTCTGCACAGCATCTCTCCCTAATTCAAAAATTAGAAAATGCAAACCAGCTATGTAAATTAAAAAGATTGATAAATTGTTTTTCTCGCTATTTAGAATGTTGGCATTGAGCCTAATAAAATTTGCCTCCTTCTTTTTAGCAATCTCAAAAAGTCCTGCAATTTTCTCTCTATGTTCTGGAGAAATAAAATCTATCCAATTTTTGTTCAAAGCATTTCCAAATATCTTTTTAGCTTCATTATTTAACCATATTATTTTATCATCTTTAATGGCAACAATACCATGTGGCATGAGTTGACACAGCTGCTGAATTGCATTGCATAAAGAAAAATTATCATCCATTTAACCACCTCTAACAATAATCTAATAATAAATCTAAATTTTTTTGTTTTGATATTTATGTCTTTATAGGCAAAAGGAAAAAAGAAAAGCAACCTCATATCATTCTGTTATCTCTAAACCTGTTGCATTAATATTTTCATTGGAAAAGTTTTATTGCAAATGTTCAGTTCAGCAATAAAACACAAAACAGAAAATTTAATAAGGTAAAATCCAATACTCATAACATGCCAGTAGTGGGTTTCGTTTTAATTTCAACAGCTCCAGCAAAAGAGCATCAGGTATATAATGAATTGCTCAAAATAAAAGAGATTGTTGAACTTCATCCTTTATTTGGAGAATATGATTTAATAGCAAAAGTTGAAGTAAATGATTTAGAAGAATTGGGAAAAGTTGTTGTTGAGAAAATACGCTCCATAGATGGAGTTGCAGATACTAAAACCCTTACTGGCACAAAATTTTAAGGAGGTGAAAAAATGGGCATATATATGCAGTTGTTTGTGAGCATGCTTTTGCTTGTGTTGGCAATTGGAACAATACTTGCAGGAGCATTTACAATATACTTTGGTTCTGGAAGAAGCAGAGCAATAGGAAGCATATTATTTCTAATAGGCATAATAGTGGCTCTTGTATTTTACAACTATAGCGGTGGAGAGATATGGGGTAGTCCAGAATGGGATTGGAATGTCGTTAAAGAAGGAATTGCATCAATTATCGGAGGTATAGTGGGGGCGCTAGTGGCTTTAGGTGTATTTTTGGCAGGGATAATGAAGGCTTAAATGGATGTAAAAGAAGCTATAGAAAAAAGGCGTTCCATAAGAAAATACAAGAGACAACCTATTGAGCTAGAAATAGTTGAGAAACTGCTTTACTATGCAAATTTGGCACCCTCTGCAGGTAACTTGCAGGCAAGGGATTTCATTATTGTTGATGATGAAAATGTGAAAAGGAGGTTGGCGAGGGCTGCATACAATCAAGAATTTATTGAAGAAGCTCCAATTGTTGTTGTGTTTTGTGCAAATTTACAAAGAATATCTCCCTACGGAGAAAGAGGGAGAAACTTCTATTGCTTGCAGGATGTCGCAGCAGCCATACAAAATTTTTTGTTGGTAGCAACATCAGAAGGGCTTGCTACATGTTGGGTAGGGGCTTTTGATGATGAAGAAGTTGCAGAAATTTTGAATTTGCCATCTTATGTTAAAGCAGTGGCGATTGTACCTGTTGGTATTGGCGATGAAAAACCAACTAAAACAGAAAGATACGATTTGAAAGAGCTGATCCACTATAACAAATGGGAGAACAAGATTTAACAGATCTCTTCCATAATATCCATTTTTTCTTTTATAATTTTACAGATTCTGCAAATTTCCTTTACCAC
>CAZBXJ010000042.1:0-6765 GCA_964495775.1 uncultured Thermoplasmatales archaeon
CTTCTAAAAATAACCTTTATATAATGCATTGCTATTGCCTTTTAGCAATGGCATCGGAAGAGATACTGAAGGCAGTAAAAGAGGCATTGGACGAGAAGAACAATAAAAAAAGGAAGTTTGTGCAATCGGTAGACTTAGTTATAAATCTGCAGGACGTTGATTTAAATAAGCCAGAAAACAGAATAGATGAAGAAATTGAATTGCCAAAAGGAAGAGGAAAGGAAGCGAAAATTGCTGTTTTTGCAAGTGGTGAGCTTGCCTTTAAAGCAAAAAATGTTGCAGATGCTGTCATAACTCCAGAGCAAATAAAGGAGCTGGCGGAAGACAAAAAGAAGGCTAAAAAGCTGGCTGAAGAATATGATTTCTTTGTTGCTGAAGCTCCTCTAATGCCAATGATTGGTAGAAGCTTAGGTAGAATTTTTGCTCCTCGTGGCAAAATGCCAAAGCCAATTCCACCAGATGCTGATATTGAAACCATTATTAAAAAGTTGAGAAATAGTATAAGGGTAAGGTCAAAAGATAAGCCAACATTTCATTGTTTGGTAGGAAGAGAGGATATGAAGCCAGAGGATATTGCGGAAAATGTTGAAGCTGTTCTGAGCAGGGTGGAAAGCAAACTTGAAAGAGGAAGAATGAATATAAAGTCAGCATATGTTAAAACAACAATGGGAAAAGCAATAAGGGTGATTTAATTGCCAGCGCAGTGGAAATTAAAGGAAGTAGAGGAATTGAAAAAATTAATCTCTTCTCATCAAGTTGTAGGGATAGTTGGAATTAGAGGAATTCCTGCTCCTCAGATGCAAGAGATGAGGGCAAGATTAAGAGGAAAGGCTATTTTGAGGGTTTCAAAGAATTCATTGATAGAAAGGGCATTGGAAAATGGAACATCGAAACTCAAAGAATTCATTGAAGGAGAAACTGGCATCATTGTTTCAAATATGAATCCATTTAAGCTTTACAGGGAAATAGAAAAAATGAGAATGAAAGCTCCCGCAAAGGGAGGAGAAATAGCTCCGGAAGATATTGTTGTTAAGAAGGGAGACACTCCTTTTAAACCAGGCCCTATAGTTGGTGAGCTTCAAAAGGTAGGAATTCCTGCTGCCATTAGGGAAGGGAAAGTTGTAATTGAAAAAGATGTTGTTTTGGTTAAAAAAGGAGAAAGAATTTCTCCAGATATTGCAAAAGTTTTGAACAGGCTTGATATTAAGCCAATTGAAATAGGGCTAAAAGTTTATGCTTTATTTGAAGACGGTGTCATTTACACTCCAGATATACTTGCAGTTGATGTTGAAAAGGTAAAGAAAGACTTCGAGGAAGCTTCAAGAAGAGCATTAATTCTGGCAATAGAAATTGCCTATCCAACAAAAGAAACTATCGAAGCCATTTTGCAGAAAGCATACAGAAATGCTTATATGCTTGCATTGGAATCCAATATATATACAAAAGAAACGATAGAAGAATTTATAAGGAGAGCCTATTTACAGGCTAAAGCATTGGAAGAAAAAATAGGAGGGTGAAAAAATGGAATATGTGTATGGAGCCATGCTGTTGCATGCTGCGGGCAAGGAAATAAATGAAGAAAATTTGAGAAAGGTATTGGAGGCTGCTGGCATTCAAGTAGATGAAGCTAAGCTAAAAGCTTTGACTGCCTCATTGGAGGGAGTAAATATAGATGAAGTTATAGCGAAGGCAGCGACAATGCCAGTAGCAGCTGCGCCAGCACCAGCAGAAGAAGCCAAGGAAGAGAAGAAAGAGGAGAAGAAGGAAGAAAAGAAGAAAGAAGAAGAAAAAGAAGAGGTCAGCGAAGAAGAGATTGCAGCAGGACTTGGAGCATTATTCGGCTAATCCCTCTTCCCTTCAATTTTCTTATATAAAATCTCTTTAATTTTTTCCTTTTCTTTTCTATCAAATCCAAAATAGTCATAGAAGTAATTTGTTAGCTCAATCAATTTTGTCCTTCCCTCCTTCTTTGTTCTTATGAAACCTTTTTTCTTCAGCTCTTTTACATGTTCATAAATTTGACTTCCTACAATCTTCTTCAATTCGGATTGTTTAACTGGCTGATGATATGCAATTAAGGCGAGTGTTTTAAGCAGTGTCTTTGACAATTCCATTGGAGCAAATTTTTTTGCATATTCTGCATATTCATCTTTAAGTTGCATAACATATTTGCCATCTATTTCCAGAATTTCAATTGCAGATTTCTCATATTCTTTTTTTAGCTCTTTAACTATTTCCTCAACCTTTCCTTTAACATATTTTTTAAGCTCTTCCTTGCTAACTGGCTTTCCAGATGCAAATAATATTGCCTCTACAATTCTTTTAGCTTCCATGATTGACTTTTACATATATCTCCCCATATGGGAAATTCTCCTGCCAAATTATTATATTTCCTTCCTTAGCCAGGAATAATAAAGGAAGCAATATGGAAAGCAATTCATCCTTTCCATTACATAACTTGCTTAATGGAATAGCTCTTCCATTCAATTTACTCAATTTTTCCATTACTTTCTTTATATCTTTTTCTATATCTTCTTTATGAGTATGTTCAGCAAAATTTGCTGGAATCCTTGCTTTCATTTTTCTTTTCCTCTCCCTCTTCTTTATTTCTTCCTTAGCTTCTTCAAAAGCATTTATAAGCTCTATTAAAGTAACTTTTCTTGATGGCAATCTTCTAATTTTCCTTTCTAAAGGCAGCTCTTCTTCCAGCGTTTTCTTTGTATAATAAAATGCTTCATCATCAGCATACCAATCTGGAAAATCATAGTCGTATTGCATTTCCTCCTCTTTTTCTTCCATATTTTCGAGAACTTTTTGGCTTTGCATCTTTAATATTTTCCATGCCATCAAAATTATTTTTCCAGCCACCACCAAATTTATCTCTCCATATTTCCTAAGTTTTTCAAGATAGAGTTTTGAAAAGGTAATCAAATCAATTTGCAATGGGTCAATTTCCTTTTCTATAACAAGCTCAAAAATTGCTGCAATTGCCCTATCAAAAGGATTCTTTATGTAAATTTTGTTCCTTATTATGTTTATGTATTTCTCCATATTTTCTTCTCTATAAAGCATTTCTTTGTTTGAAACTATATGCTCAATAATTTTTTCCTCCTTCATTTTATCTCAACTATTTCTTCAACTTCCTCCAAATTAACATTTCCTATAATTGTTGATAGCCCATTGCTAATTGTAACTCCGTATATGTGATGAGCATGTTTTAGTGTTATCCTCCTCAATGAAACCACAATGAACTGTGTATCTTTAGCTCTTTGTGCTATAATTTTTGCAACTTTTTCCGCATTTCTTTCATCCAGAAACATGTCTACTTCATCCAAAACATAGAATGGAGAAGGTTCATATGCCTGCAATGCAAAAATGAAAGCCAAAGATGCTATGCTCTTCTCCCCGCCAGAGAGGGCATTTAGATGCAGTGCCTTCTTTCCTTCCGGCCTAACCTTTATCATCAACCCTCCTTCAAAAGGATTATCAGGTTTTTCCAATATTAATTCGCCTTCTCCGCCTGCGAGCTCTTTATAAATCTTTTGGAAGTTTTTATTTATTTCATTGAAAACGCGATAGAATGTATCTTTCTTCTTTTTCTTTATCTCCTCCTCCAGCTTTATCAGATTCTTTCTTTGCTCTTTTAACTTATTCAAATCTTCTTCAAATTTTTTCTTCCTTTCTTCCTGCCTTTCATATTCCTCCAGAGCCCTCATATTTACTGGCTGAAGATTTTGAAGCTCTTTTTCAATTTCATCTATTCTTTTCTTTATTTCTTCAATAGGAGGAATTTCATCATCTTTGAATTCATAATCAACATTTATTAACTCTGCCAGAGCACTTTCTAAGGTAGGCATTCTTGCTTTTGCTTTTGCAATTAAATCGATGGATGTTTCTATTTTTGTTGACAAGCTATCAATCTTCTGCTCTATTTCATATATCTGCCTCAATAATTCATCTCTCTCTTTTGTTAAGCCTTTGGTTTTTGAAAGAAGCTTCCTCTCTATCTCCTCATATGCTTTTAACTCTGCCATGCTTTCCTCAAGATTTTTTTCCTCCACGCCCAGCTTTCCTTCAATTTCCTCTAATTTATTTTTTGCTGAAAGCAATTTATCTTCTATCTCCTTTTTCTTTCCATTGACTATTTCATATTCCTTGCTTAATGCTCTTTTTTCTCCTTCCAAAGAAATTTTTCCTTCCTTCAATTTTTCAATTTCATCCTTTAATGCTTCCAGTTCCTTCAAAGCCTCTTTTGTTGCTATCCTATAAAGCTCCTCCTCCTTTCTCTTCATAATTTCTTCCAATTCTTGCAACCTGTCCTCTTTCTCCTTAATTTTCTCATCAATTGCATTTAATTCATTTATAATTTTTTCATAATCTCCTTCTCTCTTTTCCAATTCCTTTTTAATGTTTCTCAGCTTGCTCTCAATCTCCCTTTTCCTTATCTCCAATTTCTCAACTTTTTCTATATCCACTATTGTTGGCAAGCCATGCAATTCTTCCTCAATTTTTCCGAGATTATCCTTTATTTCAATGAGCTTTTTAGCCAAACTCTCCTGCTCAAAACTTATTTCTCTTAACCTCTCATTTATCTCTGTTATTCTCTTTGCATCACTCAAACTAAATAAACTTCTTTCTGGCAAACTACCTCCAGTTATTGCTCCAGAAGGTTCAATTAGCTCGCCATCTAAAGTAACAAGTCTCACTCCCCCCATTAGACGGCGAGCATCATTTAAACTTCTGACTACAATTGTATCTCCAAACACATACCAGAAAGCATCTTTATAGCGAGAATCAAAATTTATTAAATCAATAGCAAAACCAATGGCACTTTCATCTCTTACAACAAGCAATGCCTTGCCCCTTGGCTTGCCAGACATTAATTTATTTAATGGGAGAAAAGTGGCTCTTCCATATCCATTCTTTTTTAAATGCTCAATACATTTTGAAGCAACTTCATCATCTTCAACAACTATTGCCTCTATTCTACGCCCAGCAGCAACTTCTAAAGCCTTCTGATACTTCTCATCAGTTTTTCCTAATTCTGCAATTGTGCCATGTATTCCTTTTATTATGCCTTCATCCCTAAGCCTTAAAATTTCACGAGTTGCTGGGGAGAGTGATGAAGCATCTTCCTTTGCCTTTAATTTAGCCAATTCTCTCTGCAAAAATATCGTTTCCTTTTCCAACTTCCTAAGCTTTTCATTAATAATAGCTTCCTCTTTTTTATTCTCAAATAAAGCTTTTTCCAACTCCTTTCTTTTATTTTCAATTTCTTTTTCTTCCTTTTTTATCTGGCTGATTTCCCATTTTATTTCCTTTTCCTCGAATTCAAAAGATTTTTTCTCTTCTTGAAGTTCATTTATTTGCACTGCCAGCATTTCCTTTTGTTGTTCCACCCTATCCTTATTTAATTTCAGAGAATGTAACTCATTTTGAATGCTTTCAATTTCTTTTTTTATCTTTGCAATCTCTCTGCCTATTTCTACTGATTTTTCATCAGATTTTTCTATTTCCTCTCTCCTCCTCCTTATTTCCTTTTCCTTTTTCTCAATTTCTTTTTCAATTTTCTCAATTTCTCTGCTTATACTTTTCAATTTCTTTTCATAGCCATTTAATTCCTTTTCTACCCTTCTTTTTATACTTTCTAATTCTTCAATTTCTCCTTTTTTCTCCGCAATTTCCTTTCTATAATAATTTATTTTCTCCTTTGCTTTAATTGACTCTTCCTTAAAAAAATCTATTTTGTTTTTAATCTCCAGAAGTTCCTCTCCACCCATTTCTGTAAGTTTATCTTCTATTTCCTGAAATCTAATCTGCTTTTCCTTATATTCTTCCTTTAATTTCTTAATTTCCTCTTCATATTTCTTCCTTTCATTTTCATAATGCTCAATTTGTTTCTGAACTTCCCTTATCTCTCTCTCAATCTCCAGCTTTTTCTTATATGATAGCATTGCCTTATTTTTTTCAAGCTCATCCAACAAATTCTTATATCTTATTGCCTCATCTCTATCTTTTTTTAATTGCCTTATCTGCCTCTTTATTTCTCCAAGAATTATTTCAATATATTCCATATTTCTTTCAACTTCCTCCCTTTCTTTTTGAGCCTTTTCTATTTCCTTGTCAAAGTCTGCAATTCCTGCCATTTCATCTATGATTTTCCTCCTCTGCACATCTCCCATTTCAACAATTGCTGTAACATCTCCCTGCTGAACAATGCTATTTGGTGAGATATTTGCAGAAGAAAGCAAATCAATAAATTCATTCAAGGAAGCTGATTTCCCATTTATGTAAAAATAGCTGTAATAATTCTGAGGATTATCTGGTAAAGGAGCCAGTTTTATTTTTCTTGTCAGCACAATTTCATCACTTTCAATAGGAATCTCATGAGAGGAATTATCAAAAACTAATGAGACCTTACAATAATTTGCCTCCCTATTTCCTTTATAAATCAAATCTGTAAGCCTACCAGCCCTCATCATTTTAGGACTTCTCACTCCAAGAACAAAAAGAATTGCATCAACAATATTTGATTTGCCCGAGCCATTTGGCCCGGTAATGGCGGTGAAGCCGGGAAGAAAAGGTATTCTAATCCTGTTTCCAAATGATTTAAAGTTCTCTAAGATAATCTCCTTTAAGTACATCCCATCCCTTAAAATTAATGGAGAATGGTATATAAGATTAATGATTTTTTATGTTGATGGCACAGCGGCAGATACAGATTTACTGTTTTTAAATCTGTATTTTATTATTGCTGGTCTTTTG